>CAYYKU010000086.1:0-1561 GCA_964440825.1 Candidatus Woesearchaeota archaeon | reverse complement strand
CAAATTTAGCAAATTAGGAAGAGGAAAGGAGATTTTTGATTTTGAAAAGACTTTAGCACCTGTCTAATCTTATTATTCCTGGCAAACCATAAATCATTCTTTGCTCTCTCTGGTTTTTTCTTTTTGCAAATTTCAAAAAAGATCCTACATTTTCCATAAATGGATATTCTTCAACAAGTTTTTCATAATATTCATTATAATCTCTAACTTGTAATTTTCCAGCAAGCCTGTCTGCGTCTACCCATCTTAAAGCAATATAATGATTATTTATGTCATACTTATATTTTGGCAAGTCAGGTAAGTGTTTTGTAGTCATTGTTTCGTTTTGATATTCAGCAAGAAAAAGATTTACTGTTTTTTCGCCAGACATTTTTTTATGCAATATTCTATGTCTTCCGTCTAAATGAACATATTTACTGGGTATGGATAAAGACTTTCTAGCAGGACAAGGCAACAGTAATTCTCCTGAAGATGCTTGTCTTATAATTTCTAGGAGTTTTATTGGACAAAAACCTAGCTCTCCTGGCATGAGTTCTTTAAATTTTGTTTCTATTATTTGTCCCATTTTTAACTAGCAAATAATAAATCTAATTTTCCACCAATTGGCAAACGAAAATTTTCTCTACCTTTAGTTGTTGTTATATAATCCCAAAAAGCAGAGGTGGATTTAAGATAAGGATATTTAATTAATAATCTATTAAAATAATCTCTATAATTTTCAATACCTAAAGGCCTAATTATTCTTTCTGCATCTTGTTCGCATTTAACCCATCTGTCTTGGATAGAGCAATTGGATCTAAATAATGCGTTATCAGTAGCATTTGGAAAGATTGAAGAAACCATTGTATCTTCATCAGATTCAGCCAAATAGACTTTCGCGCTATTAAGTCTTGCCATCATCAAACGCAATATTCTACTGTTTCCATCTAAGGCCGTATATATTCCCTCGCGATCTTCTGATTTCTTAAACGGTGCAAGTAATCCAGAAATTCCCTTCTTCTCGCCAGCCAGTATTCCATATAGATTATCTAATCTAACTCCAAGTTCGCTCGGCATTATTTCTTCAAATTTTACTTCAATTATCTGTCCCATTATTTTTCTAGAATTCTAAGGCGACCCTAAACCATCACCTCAATATCTCTTACTCATCACAGCTTTTAAATTTACCTAAAACATCACCCTTATAAACAAATAATTCTTTATCATGTTATGGCTCCAAAATCAGAAATACTACAATTACAAATAGGAAAGAACGGTTTGACCGATGCATTCGTAGAACAAGTCAGAAGACTCTCCCAAGATAAAGAGAGAATGAAAATTAATATTCTAAAATCTGCATGTAGAGACAAAGTAGAAGCAAAGAAAATGTGCGAAGATTTGATTGAAAAATTAGGAAAGAACTATGCATATAGATTAGTGGGTTATGTATGTACTTTATTTAGATTCCGAAAGGACATTAGAAAATAAAAACGTTTATAAACCCCAAAATAACTATATCTTCGTGTTAAAAGTCCGTTGAAAAACGTTGTGTCCACGGTTTGCGGGAATATATTTGTAGTTA
>CAYYKU010000085.1:0-1573 GCA_964440825.1 Candidatus Woesearchaeota archaeon | reverse complement strand
ATTTTAAATGTAGAAAAAGCAAATCACGCAAAAGCACTTTCTTCTGAAGAAATTGGAAATTTAATTACTGCTATGGGAACTGGTGTTGGAGATCAATTTGATATTGAGAAATTAAGATATGGAAAAGTTATTATTATGACTGATGCAGATGTAGATGGTGCGCATATCAAGACTTTACTTTTAACTTTGTTCTTTAGATATGTTCCAGCATTAATTGATTCTGGTCATATTTTCGTCGCTGTTGCGCCCTTATATAAAGTTAGAAAAGGACAAAAAGATACTTACGTTTATTCAGATGAAGAATTAAAGAAAGTTTTGAAAGATATGTCTGGAGATCCGGAGGTTAGTCGTTTCAAAGGTCTTGGTGAAATGAATGATGAACAATTATGGGATACAACTATGAATCCTAAGACAAGAATATTGAAACAAGTTTCAGTTGAAGATGCTGTAGAAGCTGATGAAACATTCTCAATTTTAATGGGCGATGCAGTTGCGCCAAGAAGACAATTTATTGAAGAAAATGCGAAAACCGCGGAGTTGGATTTGTAAAATGGTAAATAAAAAATTAACAAATGTAAAGAAGCTAGATGATTTTAAGGAAAACAGGAAACTTGTAAAAGTTTATTTCTGTCCCAAATGTGGAAGCAAAGAAGTTGGATTTGTTTTTAGATTTGGAAATGCATTCGGCGTTATTCCTAAAATGGAATGTAACAAATGTAAATTTACTGGAAGTATTTTTCCATTATTGGTTGTTGATAAAGAAAGTCTAAATAAGCAGAATCAAAAGATAAATAATAAAGTAAAAAGGAGTGGAAAGAAAAAGAAATAAAATGGTGAATGAAGATAATTTAAATAAAGTTGAAAAAAAACAAGTTGCTAAGATGATTGCAAGTAGCGCTTTAGCTAAAGCTAATGCTGTAAATAGGGAATTTAAGAAACAAACATCTACGGCGATTATGGCTGCATTTGGTTTGATTATTGCTTTATCCTGGAAAGATGTTATTACAGATTTTGTTGATAAACTTGGATTTGTAAACTCATATGGTCTTCTTTTTACTGCAGTTGTTTTAACTATAATTTCAATTTTTGGAATCTTATTAATAAGTAAATGGGCTAATTCTGGTTCATCGGAGGTTACTAAATAATGGCAAAAGAAGAACGAGGCGAAGCTAATAATGGGATGAGCAAGGAAGATCTTAATCAGCATAGGGAAGATATGAAGAAGAATATTGAGGCTAAGCAATTGATTAATGCAGAAGTTTCTCAGGAAATGAGAAAGGCGTTTATTGATTACGCTATGTCTGTTATTGTTGATAGAGCATTGCCAGCTGCAGAAGATGGTTTAAAACCAGTTCATAGAAGAATTTTGTGGGCTATGTACGATTTAGGATTACAACATAACAAACCAACTAAGAAATCCGCGAGAATTGTGGGTGACGTTATTGGTAAGTACCACCCTCATGGCGATACTGCTGCTTATGAGTCTATGGTAAGAATGGCGCAAGACTTCTCATTAAGATACCCTCTTGTAAAAGGACAGGGTAATTTTGGTTCGATGGATGGCGATCCAGCT
>CAYYKU010000084.1:410-1658 GCA_964440825.1 Candidatus Woesearchaeota archaeon | reverse complement strand
AAAAGATATAATGATGAATTTAAAGATTTGACGGAAATAATAATTCCAGAACTTAATCCTTTAGATTCTAATTCTGCCTGGCATATTTATATCATCCAGCTTAATTTAGAAAAATTAAAAGTAGGACGTAAAGAAATATATGAAGCCCTAAGAGCAGAAAATATTGGAGTAAATGTACATTATATACCCGTGCATTTACAACCTTATTATCGAAATAAATATAATTATCACCAAGGAGATTTTCCAAAAGCAGAGAGGTATTATTCTCGAACAATAACTCTACCAATTTTTCCTAAAATGGCCAAAAACGATATAAAGGATGTAATTAAAGCAGTAAAGAAAGTAATAGCTTATTATAAAAATAAATAGCCATTTAGTTCATTGTCATTATTCTGGTTTTACTGGAGTAAATTTTGACTTTTATTTATTCCTGCGGGAATACCTTTTAAAATAAAATACTTATAAATTGTCATTATTATGAAAGGAGAGTAATTATACGGTATTGTAAAAAATGTGTTATGCCTAGCACTAGGCCTCTTTCAACATTTGATGATGAGGGAGTTTGTGATGCATGCCGAACTACAGAAGCCAAGAAAAAAGTTGACTGGAAAGTAAAAAAAAAGAGCTTGAACAGATACTGGATAAGTACAGAAACAAAGAGGGCGCTAATTACGATTGTGTTATCTCCATGAGTGGACAAAAAGATAGTTATTATCAGACAATAGTGATCACAAGGGATTTTGGAATGAATCCGTTGTGTGTTTTTTCCGCTGTATCTGTTTGTAGTGAACTGGGCAAGCAGAATCTTGAGAATTTCCGCAAACTTGGAGTTAATCTTTTTCAATTCAAATTCAATCCGATAATACGGCGCAAGCTCACAAAATTAGAGTTTGAGCGTTTCGGTAATCATTGTTGGCCATGCCACTTTGGAAACTTTGGTTGTCCAGCACGTGTTGCGATTGCCTACAATATCCCATTAATGAGGGATATGGTGGTCCTTCGGAATTGAGGAAGGTGGGCTGTTAGATAGAACTTATCTGGAGACATATGGTGGATTTTTAGGACACGCAATAGAAGACGCAATTGGTTATGAACGTATCAAAAAAATTGATTTGATACCATATATGTATCCTTCTAATGAAGATATCAGAAGGGTGGGTTTAACGGGTTTATTTCTTGGTCATTATTTAGGATGGAATGCCAAAGAGCAAGTGGAGATAGATAAACAGTACGGGTTCCGATGTGCTG
>CAYYKU010000084.1:0-400 GCA_964440825.1 Candidatus Woesearchaeota archaeon | reverse complement strand
TATGAAAATTTGGACTGCTATTTTGTTGATATCCATGACTACTTAATGTATATGAAGTATGGGTTTGGTAGAGCGACCACACAAGCCTGTTTAGAAATCCATCGTGGTCGATTAACGAGAGAAGAAGCGATAGAACTTGTTAACAAGTACGATGGCGAAGTCGAGACAGTGAAAGAGTTCTGTGAATATATTGGCATCACAGAAAAACGTTTTTAGGAAGTTGTAGATTATTTTACCAATAAAAATATTTTCAAAACCGATAGAAATGGAAAACCCATAAGGAATAATTATGGGAGGTTGATAAAAAAATATCCATTAATTCGTTCAATTCCAAAATAGGGAGCAGTGTACTGTTAAGAATTATCGCGAAAACGCGAAAGCACGAAAAGGATTTGAGTAT
>CAYYKU010000083.1:0-1714 GCA_964440825.1 Candidatus Woesearchaeota archaeon | reverse complement strand
CCACGTACAATCCCATGTATTTTTTATATTATATTCTGTTAAATTAGCTTCACCACCAACCGAATCATTTGTGAATATTCTATAACTAATATTTGATTCGTAAGACGGCAAATTAAACGACGCGTTTAAAACTATATCAGTTAAATTTCCAGAATTTATCATCTGGATATTATAAATTAAATTACTCCAATCTGAAGAATCATTCGTAACTTGTAACCACGCACTCTCAAAATTATTCTGACTATCTAAAAGCGTTGCATTAATTTCAACTAAAACCAATGGATCCAAAGATGCATTTGTCGTCGGAGATTGAGCTAAAGAAACTAAACTTGGAGGAGTGTTTCCAGTAATTAATCTAGTAACTGTTGAACTTTGCTGTCCCGCCTTATCTGTAACTGTTACATTATAATAAATTTCATCACTTGCCCCAAGCGGACCAAACTCTGCACTGAAATTCCACTGAGTTAGGTCTTCACTAATATTTGCAAAGTAACTTACATTATTTGTAAAACTATAAACATAATTTGTATTATTAAAATTTATAGTCACATTTCCAATATTCGTTTCATTAATTAAAACCGAAATGTTAAATGTCGCATCTGTCCCGTATTCATCCGCAGGATTTACTGCATCATTAAATTCAATCACCGGATAAGTTTGGTCTATTGTTAGCGTATTATTCCCAGTTGTAAACTGATTTCCAGCCCAATCAAACATACTCCAGAACCAATTATATATTCCTTCTACTAAGTTTACAACGACCCCAACGGTAGAAGTTAATGTTCCTTCTGCAAAAGTTATAGTAGAATTTAACACACCATTAACATACAAAGTCGCATTAGCAATTCCAATATTATCTGAAATATTCGCAGTTAAATTAAAACTTGTTAAATTAGAATATGTATCATTCAAGGGCGTCAACAAACTTCCATTTCCAGAAGTCATATCCAGTGTTTGATATCTAACATCAGTTGAATTTACATTTCCAGCCAAGTCCTGTGTATAAGCCTTGAACGTGTGCACCCCTTCAGCAAGTCCTGTAATATTATTTGAATATGCTGAAGCAGTTGAATTATAAAGAGCAGATATCTCTGCCTGAGATAAACTTCTATTGAAAATCATTACGTCGTCTATGGAGCTATTTGATTTACCTGCCCCCATACCTCCAAGAGACCAACCTATTGCTAAGTCTGCAGAAGTTGTTAAATTACCTGTAAAGGAGCAACTCGTTCGGACACCATCTAAATAAATAATTTCTGACGTTCCATTAAATCCCCCTCCGATTTGATGCCAATTACCGTCGTTAAAACTACCAGCAGACCAACACTCTTGTGTAGACCCTGTTGAATTATATATTTGAAATCTAATTCTTCCAGAGTTCATATTTACTGCATAACCTGGAAAATAATCCTGCCCTAAAAGATTTTGAGTAGTACCAGTAGTTTTAACCCATAAAAGTGCTGTGAAATTTTTATTAGTGAAGTTAAACTGCTGACTCGTGCCTGCATTAATATAATTGCTTGTATTGAAGCTAAACGCCTTTCCAAACTTTCCATTAGTTACTTGAGAAGCCCCATTAATAGCAGTTCCATTATTTCTTCCCATATAATCAATTACTTTTGTTCCCGTAGAGTTTGTATCATCCATTCTCCACCAACTAACAAGAGAATTATCAAAATTAACAACAGTTGAAGTTAAATTATTTGCATCGCTA
>CAYYKU010000082.1:0-1850 GCA_964440825.1 Candidatus Woesearchaeota archaeon | reverse complement strand
AAACCTTTAGCAAGAAGTTTTACTTATGATACTTTAAATATTTATCCGGCTGGACAGAATGTTATTGTTGCGGTTATGCCTTATGATGGATATAATATTGAAGATGCAGTTATTTTAAACCAAGGTTCTGTTGATAGAGGTCTTGCAAGAAGTTCGTATTTTAGACCGTATACTTCTACTGAATTGAATTATGCGGGTAGATTAAAAGATGAAATTTGTGTTCCAGAAAAAGATGTTTCTGGCTATAGAATGGAAACTTCTTATAAATATTTGGAAGATGATGGTATTGCATATCCTGAAGCTGATATGCAGCAAGGCGATGTTGTTATTGGTAAAACTTCTCCACCTAAGTTCTTATCCGAAGCAAGAGAAATTTCTATTCAGACTAAGAAGGAAAATTCTACAGCAGTTAGACAAGAAGAAACTGGAACTGTTGATGGTGTTTTTGTTACATTAGATGGCGATGGTAACAAGTTGGTACAAGTTAGAATGAGGGATTTAAGAAAACCGGAAATTGGAGATAAATTTGCTACCCCTCATGGACAGAAAGGAGTTATTGGATTTATTGCACCAGAATTAGATGTTCCATTTACAGCAGGCGGAGTTAGACCTGATTTGATTTTCAATCCGCATGGTATCCCATCTCGTATGACTGTAGGTTACTTATTAGAAATGATTGCTGGTAAAGTGGCCGCATTGTCTGGCGTTGTTAGAGATGCTTCTGCATTCGCTGGAGAAGAATTAGATAGTTTAGAAAATAACTTGAAGAAATTAGGATTTAGATTTGACGGTAAAGAAGTTTTATATCATGGAGTTACCGGTCAAAGATTACCTGTAAAGATTTTTGTTGGTAATATGTACTATTTGAAATTGGGAAGAATGGTAAAGAACTTATTGCATGCGAGAGCTTCGGGTAAGATTGCATTATTAACAAGGCAACCAATTGAAGGTAGATCCAGAGGTGGTGGTTTAAGACTTGGTGAAATGGAGCAACAGGCATTAGTTGCACATGGAGCCTCTTTATTGTTGAAAGAAAGATATGATTCTGATAAAGTAGTATTACATATCTGTGAGAGATGTGGTTCTCTTGCTACCGACGATAAAATCAGAGATAAACAAATTTGTCCAATGTGCCAGTCTAATAAAATTGAACCTGTTGAATTATCCTATGCGTTTAAATTATTACTTGAAGAATTACAGGGCATGCATTTATTAACTAAATTTGAATTAAAGAATAAATACGATCAATAAAATGATGAAGCCAGTAAAAAAACAAATTAGTGCAATCAAATTTAGTTTATGTAGTCCAGATCAGATTAAAAAAATGTCTGTTGCAAAGATTGTAACGCCAGAATTATACGATGTTGATGGTTATCCCGTTGATGGTGGTTTAATGGATTTAAGATTAGGTGCTATTGATCCAGGAGTAAGATGTAGAACTTGTGGCGGTCACTTAAAAGAATGTTTGGGCCATCCAGGTATGATTGAATTAGCTAGGCCTGTTTTACATATTAAGTATATTCAAATTTGTGATTTAGTTATGAGAGCAACTTGTGAAGCTTGTGGAAAATTATTATTAACTGATGAAGATGCAAAGAAAGATTTGAAGTCAAGATTAAAGAAAGCAAAGGAAGCTAAGAAATGTCCTCATTGCAGTATTGTTCAAGAAAAACCAAAGTTTGAAAAACCTTCCCAATTCCATGTTGGAAAAAGAAGAATTTTCCCTTCTGAGATTAGAGAGAGATTAGCAAAAATACCTGATGAAGAATTAAAATTAATTGGTATTAATCCAAAAACATTGAGACCTGAATGGTCTGTATTAACGTATTTATTAGTTCCTCCAGTAACTG
>CAYYKU010000081.1:0-1970 GCA_964440825.1 Candidatus Woesearchaeota archaeon | reverse complement strand
CTTCCAAAACTTGGTCTGATGATCCTTGGTATAAAGATCAAGAAAATAGGAACCCGATTGTTAATGATGGATTTGTTATTATAAACAAAGGAAAATGTGAAGGGACTATTTATGGAGGAAACCTTTGCACATTCAATCTGCTTCAAGGAACAGAATTTATGCCAGATATCTCAAATTCAATACTCTTCCTAGAAGATGATGGAGAAATAAGACCCCATCATTTTGACAGGGATTTAGAATCTCTTATTTGTCAGCCGAATTTTGAGAGAGTTAAAGGACTTGTAATTGGAAGATTCCAAAAAGAAACTGAAATGAGTATTGAAAAATTAAAGTATATAATTGCAACAAAAAGAGAACTAAAAACTCTCCCAATTATTGCAAATGTTGATTTTGGACACACAGATCCTTTGATTACTTTCCCAATTGGCGGAACTGCAAAGTTAGAAGCCTATGATAGCACCCAATTGACTATCTCTACACATTAATATGCATGCACCCTACGGGAATTGAACCCGTCTCTGAGCCTTTTTCCGTTAGGAAACATGGACTGCCATGCAGTTCTTGGGAAGGCCCCATACTACCGATATACTAAGGATGCTTTGCTAATCTTTCTTTATATTTTTCTAATTTTGTTTTTTTCTTCTTAGGTAAATCCAATTTTACGTCGGAATCTGCTTTCTTGTAAACTTTTTCTATTTTATCTTTAAATTCTTTGAATTTACCTTTTTTAATTGCATCTCTTGCTTGTTTCATCAAATTTTGCAAATAATATAAATTATGAAATGTTGCTAACCTAAAACCAACAGCCTCCTCTTGCATAAGCTGGTATTTCAAATAAGAACGAGTGTAAGTTTTACAAACAAAGCAATCACAATTTTCATCTAAAGGCTTTTTATCATAGGCATATTGCTTTCTTGTTATTCTTAATTTTCCCTTACTTGTGAAAATAGTTCCTCTTCTGGCATTTTGCGTCGGAAAACGAGAATCAAACATATCCACACCTAAGGAAATTGCTTCTAAAAGTTCAACTGGATTTCCTGCACCCATTAGATAACAAGGCTTATTTTCTCCAATTATTTTTTTATGAATTTTAACCATCTTCATTTCTTCATCTAAAGTTTCTCCAAGAGCTAATCCTCCGCAAGAATAACCATCAAAATCTATTTCTTTTAACTCTGTAGCCGACTTTTCTCTCAGATCCGGATAAATGCCGCCTTGTGTAATTCCCCAAAGAAGTTGTCTTTTGTTTCTTGGAAGTTTTTTCTGTAACTTATCATGTTCTGACTTACATCTTTTTGCCCAAGAAGTTGTTCTTTCAACAGCTAAAGCAATTTGTTCTTTAGAGTGATTCATTAGAGGCATAGTATCTAGGCACATTGCAATTTCTGAATCAATGTCTAACTGAATTTGCATATCTTTTTCTGGAGTTATAAAAACAGTTTTTCCATCGTAAGGATTTTTGAAATGAACTCCTTTTTCTTCGGATTTTTGATAAAGCGCTTTAGAATACATCTGAAATCCTCCAGAATCAGTTACGTTTATACCATCGTAATTCATAAATTTTCCAATGCCGCCCATTTTTTTAATTAAAGCTTCTCCCGGCCTTAAGTGCAAAACTAAAGTGTTAGAGATTACTGCTTTTGCGTCCATTGCTTTCAAGTCCATTGAAGAAATATGTTTAACGGAAGCTTTTGTTGCGACTGGCATAAAAAAAGGAGTTTCTATTTTACCTTTTTTTGTTTGAATAACTCCGACTCTTGCACTGGTCTTCTTATCTTTCTTTAAAATTTTAAAACATGATTCGGCCATATAGTTAGATTGTGTTTAGGATATAAAAAGATGACGGAAGAAGATTATACAGAAAAAACGCACCCCTCTTGTCAACACAAAAGGGCATACGCTCCTGCCGAGTAAATCGCCAGCTTGGAATTCGCAGGGACGCAATTTTATTAAGATTCTAAGAGATCGCC
>CAYYKU010000080.1:0-2193 GCA_964440825.1 Candidatus Woesearchaeota archaeon | reverse complement strand
CCTTAAAAAGTTTTTGTTTTATTTTTAGAAATTTTTATCCTTTAACAACGCCAACCGGTCGTAATTTTGCAACGATTTGTTAAAATTTTTACAACACACGTAGTCGAGTGTCAGCTTATAAAAATATCTGTAAAAATGAAAAGCAGAACATTTAAATAGTCAGTTACTAATTGTATACGAATGGTAACTAATCAGGAGACAACAGTTAAGGTTAGCAAATGGTTAATCAAAGAAATAGATGGTTATCTAAATAGTAGTCTGAAGAATCAGACAGAGTTTCCGTCTAAGAGAAATTTTGTCGATAAGGCTATAATTGAATTATTAGAGAAAAGGGGGTTGAAAATTTAATGATGGATGAAGAAAGGATTGCATATGCAAGAGCATTGTTTGAAAAACTTGAAGGGATTAGTAGGCAAAGGTCTACAATAGATGAAGCTAGAAGGCATTATAGGATACTTGAGATGATGAGTAGATAATTAATCTAAAAATGCACCAGCAACAACTAAAGGGAATATAATTGTAGCATCTCCGTAAACTTTTACAGTTTCAGAGTTCTGTGCTATTTTACCCCAAGATATTGCTTCGTCAGGCCTTGCTCCAGAGTCGCTTCCGTCAAATTCTTGTGCAGTATTAATATAAACTGCATAGTTTGCTCCATTTCTATATAAATTACAATTACATATGGCATGTTTTACAACTCCACCACCCAAAATTATCATTCCAGTTTTCTCTTTACCTATTGAAGAATTATTGAATTCTTCAGTGTCTGCAACAATATCTAGTTTGAAGTCTTTATTTTTATAATTCTTGTAAAAATAAATCATGTCTCCTAAAGAACCATCCATTATTGCTGGGCAGTAAACCGGAATTTCATTTTTCCAAGCCCAATAGTAAATTGATTCTTTATTGTTGATTTCTTTTCCGACCAATCTTATTACATCGGAAGGAGTTTTTATTTCGGATTTATATTTTTCTAAGATAGGCAATAACCATTCTTCAAATTTAACATAACGAGAATTCGGGATTAGAATATTTCCTGCACGATTTACTCCTTTATCTCTTAGATCTGAACCATTTAGGTTAAATTCTCCTAGCTTGAAATCACCCATGCATTTAATGAAATCTTCTTCAATTCCGCCAGCAGTTGTTACAATTCTATCAACTAGTTTGTGCTCAACTAAGTAACGAATAAGTTCTCTGTTGCCTGTTGTGACCATATTAGAGGTATATCCTAAGTAGATGTAGGCTTTTTCTTTTCTCATTTCTTTAATAATTTCAATAGCTCTTCCAAGGTTAGATGCCTGTGCTCCTGTTGTTGAATAGGCTGCTAAGAATTTTTTGAAGTCAAATTTCTCGTTGAAGTCGTAACCCTTGATTGTTAAACCTTCTGGCTCTTCAGACTTTTTCATAATGGCTTCTGCTGCGATTTGAGGGTTTTCTTTATATTGCAAATAGCTCCAGATTATATCTTTATTATTTGGTGTTGATACTAACATTTTACATCTATTTTTGTATTTGTATCCTTCTTTTATTTTTTTGTCAGATTCTTCTCTACTTTCTGCTACATAATTTTTACCGTTTTTCTCTAATATGTGTTCATCTATAATAAATTTTTCTTCTTTTAGTCCTAAATGCTCTGCTAATCCTATTCCTTCAGCCGTAACACTTAACGCGGATATTCCGCTTATTTTTAGGTTTGGATTTTTTTGTTTTAAAGCTTCTATTTTTTTTCTTAATTCAGTAAAGGCCATTTTATAAAATTCATTTATCTTTTTGTCGAATTTTTCTATGTGATATGCATGTAAACATATTTCTTTATCTTTTGAGTTATCAAATATTGTTTTAGAATTCATTTCGGATTCTTTCAGGTTCCCGTTAATTAGTTTTTTCCAACTTTCTTTGTTCAGAGGAATTACAATAAGCGTACCAGTTTGTTTTCCGTTTTTTTCAAAAATCATACCCAATTCAGGGTTTCTAATATACCAGCTTCTAATTATTTCTTCAGTTACTGGAGAGCTTGTGGGATAAAGTTTTTTATCTGTTTCTAACATTTTTTTAAAATCTGATGGCTGTATAGCTCGTACTTTCAATTCGCTTGATAAATTCGAGGTAGTTTGTGATTTCATTAGAATTAAGATAGTTCTAACTAGGATTAGTATTTTGGAATCGCTAGTGTAGATAATTGATCTATCA
>CAYYKU010000079.1:0-2280 GCA_964440825.1 Candidatus Woesearchaeota archaeon | reverse complement strand
ATTATGTTACTGAATTTAAATGCAGTACTTGGGAACCCCCAAAAACGGGAAATTGCGATGAATGTAATAATGATGTAAGACCTTGTTCTGAATATAAATGTAGAAGTATCGGAGAAAATTGTAGATATTTTGTTGAAAATGGAGAGCCGGGATATTGCGCAACTTTCAGTGATATATGGTCTGCAAAAATAACCCCTTGGAATGAAAAATTAAATTCTGGAAATAAATATACAAATATTACAGATTCGGGATTTAGAATAGTTGGAAATGAAACTAATTCAAATGAAGTAAAAGCTTGGAAACCTGTAATCTTTGGAATTATTACAAATGAACAGGCTATTTGCAAGATAGACACGAACCATTCTAAAGGTTATGATGATATGAGATATACAATAATTTCTGATAAAGATTATCTGACTGGAAAAATAGATGGAGAACACCACTGGATAACTCTTTCACCGCATATAATCTCAGGAAATGAAAAAGTTAATGGAGAAGTACCTGCACTAAATGAAGGTGATAATAAATATTATATTATATGTAAAAACTTTGCAGGATCAGTAAATAATGCCCCTTATTTAGTAAATGTAAAGCAAGCTGAAGGACCAGATTTATCTCCGGCAAATATTATTAGAACAGCCCCACAAGACAATTCTTGGCTTGCATATAATTCAACTAACCTAACTTTCGGATTATTTTTAGATGAGCCTGCAGAATGTAAATATTCAATAGAATATGACTATAATACTTATGAAGAAATGCCAAATAATTTTACATGTCTAAATGAGCCGGGAAGATCCTTATATGGAGAATGGCCCTGTATAGCTGAAATTGTAAATATAACACCAATTACAAAAGTTTTTGTTAAATGCAAAGACCAACCAGGACTAAATGAGACAGATCTTCAATTAAGAAATGTAAATCGACAAAGTTTTGCATATGAATTTTCAATATGCCAAGAGGGTTTGAAAATAAACTCTATTGAGCCTTATGGAATTGTAGAAGTTAACAGAACTAAAGAGATTAACTTGAAAGTTAGCACCTCAGGATGTATTAATGGCGGTGAAGCAAACTGCGCATATAGAATGCCGGAATTTGGAAATACTTACTCTCTCTTCTTAGACACTGGAAAGAGTACACATATACAACCATTGATAGGCTTTGGATCTGGAGATGAATATATTGAAATAGAGTGTACGGATTCTGCAGGCAATATTGCAAATGCAAGCACTAATTTTACAGTCTTTTATGATGACTACACTCCAAAAATTATAAGAGCATACAACCAGGGAGATCAGATCATAATTGAGACAGATGAAGAAGCAAACTGTGATGTTAATACTAATGAAACTAAAGCTTGCGATTTCGAAATAAAGAGCACTCTATTTATTAAGAAACATGCAATAACTCTGACAGACAAATCTAAAAAGCAAACACTGTACATAAGATGCAGTGATGAAAAAGGCAATGCTGCAGGTGGCTGTACTGAGATAATTAAATTAACAGATTTAAATAAAAAATAATGCAAATAAAAAATAAGAGGAGTTCCACAAGGGATCCTCGTCAAATATCTTCTTTAGATAAACGAGGTCAAGTAACTATATTTATTATAGTTGCACTTTTAATTGTAGCAATTATTTTTGTAGCAATATATTTTGGTGGATTTTTCAAGTTTGAAGAAAGTTCTACCGAAAATCCTAAAGCATATATTGAGAATTGCATGATTGTTTCAGTTAAGGAAGTAGAAGACACTATACTTAAATCAAATACTTATCCTAATTTTAATTCAAGTAACTATATTTTATTCGAACAAGAAAAAATCCCCTACTCGTGCACAGTATCTGAATTTTACAAACCTTGTATTCCCCAAGATCCGGCAATGATACTTAGAGTAAAACAATTAATGGAAAATAAAGTTGCAAGAGACGTTAAATCATGCCTTACAAAATTGTATAATGATTTAGATGATGAAGAATATACAGTTACAAAAAATGAAGGAGAAATGATGCTAGATATTTTACCAGGCACAATAAATGTAAATCTTAATGAAACAATATTTATCTCTAAAGGTGAAAATTCATATACTATTTCAGATTTTGGAATAAGTTATGGGACTAAATTTTATGATATAATTAAACTTGCGCAAACAATCACAAATTATGAGTCTACTTATTGTGAATTCAATAAACTAAATTGGATGAAAACATATAGTGATATCATTATAGCTACAACTAGAACTTCAGACCAGACAAAAATATATACTCTCAGAGATAGATTAAC
>CAYYKU010000078.1:0-2417 GCA_964440825.1 Candidatus Woesearchaeota archaeon | reverse complement strand
ACACCCTTCTTAATATTCATAAATCTTAAAGTTTCTCTAACGGAGGGATGTTGAATTTCGTCAATGTTTTCTACTTGTTCCATTTTGGAGTAAATAATTCTGGATTTATGCTTGAAAAAAGGCGGAAGGTATCTACAAGTAATGTAACAATACTTATCAATTGTAGTTGCCAGAACCGACCCTCCATTCTCTTCAAACCATTCTCTATAATCTGTCCCTCCACCAAAGAAGGATATTCTAAATGGTGTTCTACTTATAATCATATAAATCTCCAAAAATTTTCCGCGCTTTAGTATTTGAATTAAACCAACGAACCGCATGCAACATCTTATTACTCTTTCTACCATATAAAATAATTTCCTTGGCAAAAGCTTTTTTATCACCTTTATAATCCTTAAAGTCTGTTAGAATCATAATTTGAGGAATCTCAGATAAACTGCTTCGAGCTTCAAGAAAATAAGTATCAAAATACTCAGGTATATTGTGTTTAAAATAGTATTCTTGCTTTTCTATGGACATATAATTGGAAACCCGCGCTTTTTGGTATTCAACAACTTCTTTAAGTTCCTCGTCATTATAATCCACGCCAATACTCTCTAAATATTCCTTAGTAACTTCGTACATCTCATTATAAAAACTTTCTTTCTTATTAGAAATATTTATATAGCTGGCTTCCTCAATTTCCCAGTATATGTTACCGAAATTTGGCATAATCAGACCACGTGGATTTCCCTGTATAATCGAATCCGCCGCCTTATAAAAATTCAAGACTTCGCTTTTTAATATTTTTATTCTATTAGATTTTATTTTTAACAGACCTATGTATTCAAAAAATTCAGTATATTTGACATGGTAACGGTCTACTAAATAAATCAAAATATAGAAACCTAATTTAAGCCCATGAAACAATTGCATAATCCATGAGACAACTACCGTTCGTTTCCAATCATCTACTGGCATACTGGCAGTAGATACTATTATATCTTCATATTCCGGGATAAATTCCCTTGGACGCTCTACAGCGTGTATTTCGTTCAGTGGAATACGAACAGTAGATATTTTAAATTTTTTCTGGTATTCCTTATCAGCTAATTCTGTATTTGGATAAACTTGGCATAAGTAAACAAATACCTGATTTTTAATAGCAGATTCCAAGATTTCTTCTATCCCATTAAGAAAACTTTGATAAGTTTCACCTGGAAGTCCAAGAATTAACTCCGTGTAAACAGGTATATTCTCTTTGTTGTATTTTTTTTGAAGATTATAATAGACTGACGATTTTATATTTTTTCTTCCAACATTAAATAAGGCCTCTTGACTATTGCTTTGTAAAGACATAGTGATACCTTTTTCCATGTTGTGTTTAGTTAATATCTTCCCTATTTCATAAATAGTGTCTTCCACATTCTTGCTATAACAAACTCTGAATTTCTCAGGAAAACCATATTTAAGTTTGGTCTGGACAAAATATTTTGCTATTTCGAGATCACGTTTAAATATACCAAAATTGGAATCAGCACAAAACACATATTTTATTTTGTTAAGTCCACACCATTCGACAACTTTTTTAACTCGATTAAGACTGAAAGATCTATAGCGCTTATTTAAGCCTCCCTGTCCCCAAAAACAAAAAGAACACATAAAAGGACATCCCCTATTGGTTTCTATAATTACCTGAAAATCGATATCCATTGGTAGAAGATAATCGAAAACACCTTCCAAATAGGGGGAAGGGTAAATATCTAAATCTTTTATTAGTTGGCATTCTTCATCGTTTCTGATACATTTACCACTCTTAGGATCACGATACGAAATACCTGGGATATCTCTAAAATCCCTTGTGTCTAGAAACTTTATTAAGAGATCAGCAAATGTCTGTTCCCCTTCTCCCCGAACAGTCACATCAATAAATGGATAAAACTGGAAGAAATCTGTCGCATTGAATGGTACATGAGGGCCCCCAAAGACAATCAAGCAATTTGGAAACTTCTCTTTCACCCGTCTGGCAACGGTCAGGCTAAGATTCATATTCCACATTGAAGTCGAAAAAGCAGCAATCGCAGGGTTTTGATATCGAGACAAAATCCGCTCAAGATAGTCACGAATAAAAATGATGGGCATGAACTGGTAATTTTCTCTGATGATGTCTTTCGTCTGCGCATAGGCATGTAACAAGCCGGAAACCAGAGGAAGGTAAATAGCATTATCCATTAAGACATTATATTCATTGAAATAAACTTGTAATTTTTGGTCAAAAGAGAATCTCATTTCAAACCTCCCCGCAGACATATTTCCGTTTTAATTTAATCTTTAGCAGGTTATGTATAGATTCTACAACCTTAGGACCGAACTTTTCTCTAACCATTTCTATGTACTTTGGATTACTGAAGTATTCCACAAAAGCCTTATCTCGGAAA
>CAYYKU010000077.1:0-2438 GCA_964440825.1 Candidatus Woesearchaeota archaeon | reverse complement strand
ACTTTGAAGAAATAATGAAACAATTCCAAGATAATTCAATAGACTTAGCGTGTGCTTGGAGGTTTTTTGATTCTCCAAATCTTTATGATGGGAGATACATGTTCAAAAAAGTAGTGAAGGGCCTTGAAAGAAAAGTAAAACCTGAAGGTTTTTTCGTATTTGAAGCAATATGTACTGGATTATTAAACAAAAAAGACTGGGAATTATATCTAGCAAAGAGAGGAGACAAAAAATGAAAGAAAAAAATGTATATATGAGAGATATTTTACCAATAGAAAATCCTAGATTTCATAACGGAGAAGACTTATCTGATTTAAGAGATATTTTCCAGCATAAAAGACAACTCCTCTTACCTCTCGGAATCGCCTATGGACAAAAAATAATTCTTTGTGACGGACATAAACGAACAATTAAGGCCATTATAAAGGGAGATACAATTCCAACAATTAGAATACTTGAAACAGATTTAGATATTGAAACATATGGAACTGGAGCAGTACTTTCACAATATAGGTCAATTGAAGACTTTAAGAAATGGTATACTGAAATAGTAGAACCTGAAATGAAAGAAAATGGAATAGGATGTATATTAGATTATCCGTTATTTAAGAATATAAATAAAACAATAACAAAACTAAGATGAAAAAATCCAACAACATAACAACATTGAAACTAGAGAAAGAAACTAAAGAAAGACTTGAAAAGCTCCGAGAACATAAACGAGAAACCTATGATGATATTATTAGAAAAATTATGTATGTTCTTAACACAGTGAGAGATGAACCTGTAAAAGCTAGGGCAATTTTAGAATTTATTGATGAAAAAAGAAAGAGAATGTTCGAAACAGAATTTAATAAAGAAGAACGAGCTTCAAAAAGTATACCTATAAATCAAAAGCCAAAACCAGAAAGCCAAAATATTAAAAAACAAATACAAAAAAATACACCTAATAAAATACCGAAGAAACAAAATGGGAATTAAACTTGTAAAAGGAACTATCTTCTATATAGAAGGAAAAAATACTCTGGAGAATTTACTAACTGAAAAAATAAAAATGTTGGAAACATACCAAACACCAAGAACGGCAAAAGAATTTTACGAAACAATAATGCAAACAGTTAGAGAATCGGGCATACCTCTTAAAAGAAGATGGTTTTCTGATAGCGAATATCATTTCCTTTTTAAAGAGCAACCTAACGAGTCATTATATCTATATTTAGAATCTAATGGTTCAGATACAGTGGGCCATCTAAAAGAAGAAAAGGAAATAATTGTAACCTCTAGACCTGCATTTCAGATACCAGGATTAAGAAAAGACATTCTTTTAGGAAGAAATAGCCCTTATGATAAAATGCCAACAGGAATAAGAATTAATGACAAAACTTATGCTCTAAATTATGGTTATTCAGCACAATTACCTTTAAGAGGAAAATCTAGTTAAATGATACGTGAAAAAAATATTGAAGTAATAGGTCAAAATCCTTTTAATGAAGAACTTAAAAGAAAAATAAACTTACTTGAAGCTTTTCAAACAGAAAGAACCGCAAAAGAGTTTTATGACGTAATCCAAAGAATTTTTTCACATTATAACTCATTGCCTAAAAGACCTTGGTTTGGAGAAAAGAGACACTTTATGACTTTTAGTGAAAACCAAACAGAAGTTGTAAGCCTTACCGTTGATAAAGGTGGGGAAATAATAGCTCATTACGGAAGATATCTAGAAGAAAGTATTGAAAAAGAAGTATTAGTAGAGTTGGCCCCAACATACAGAATAATAGCTTTAGATAAAAGAAGAAAAACAGGAGATTTATCTCCTTTGGAAAAAATGCCCACCGCGATAGGTATAAATGGTAAATACAAAAATATTGATTATTCTTAAATAATTTTTTTAAATAATTCTAAACCTTCTTTCGCATCACCTGAAGGATTTGGTGCTTCAGAAATAATTGTAATATTTTTATCTAATCTTTTCAAAAACCAAAACAAATTTTTCCACTCTTTTTCTTCAGTATGTTTATGATTCTTCTCCCCTTTATCCCCATATACAATTCCTGAAAAATGACAATGCCATTCCTTAAACTTACCAAAATTCTCTTCAATTAATTCGAAATTATTTTTATCATAACGAGCAAGAACATGGGCAAAGTCTATACAAAAGCCACAACCCGTTTCCTTAACCAATTTAGAAATTTCTTCAACAGAACCAAAAACATTTCTTTTACCCATAACTTCAGGACACAAAACAACATTAAGTTTTTTCTTTTCAATCTCCTCCATTAATTCACCAATTTCATCTTTAATATTCTGAAAGGCTTCGGCAGGTTTCATTTTAGAATAAAACCCTGCATGAAAAACTATTGGAACTTTATGTTTAAAATTGGACAAACAGTGACCTATTTCGCAACAATCTAAAATTCTTTTTTTACTTGCCGCAATTT
>CAYYKU010000076.1:0-2833 GCA_964440825.1 Candidatus Woesearchaeota archaeon | reverse complement strand
CATTGTTAATCCTGCTGCTGCACAAATTGAAACAACTATTGGTGTTGTTCTATTTCCAGCTATACCGCCAATACAATGTTTATCTGCAATAATTCCTTTTCCAAAGTCAAGTTTCCTACCTGTAGCTACCATCGTCTCAGTAAGAGCAATAATCTCCTTCATAGTCATCCCAATTAATTTTTCAGCAGATAAAAAATACGCCAATTCCGCTTCTGTTAAATTATTGTTAGTAATCTCTGTTACTATTGTTCTGATCTCAGTAGAATTTAATTCAGCACCTTCTAGTTTTTTTCTTATAATTCTTGCGCCTTCAAATAAACTAGCACTTTCAATCTCTACTGGCTCACCATCAATACTTTTCAAAACAATAGACACTTCTTTACTCATTCCTATCTCATTAGATTTAACTAATCCTTGAAAAATGTCTACTACTGCAAAAATCTTTTTCCCATGGTGTCTAATGTATATTTTTTCATCAACATGTACATTAAGTCTTTTAGAAGCTTCCTCATTTATAATTACTACAGGTCTGCCTGCAGACCACCTCAAATTTTTTGTTTTTAACTTCATTCTTTGAATAATTCATTCAATTTACCTTGTCTGTAAAAATCAACTATTATCAATACATAAGAAAGAACAAGAGGGCCCAAAATTAGACCTATAACGCCGAAAGTATAAAGACCGCCAACAATCCCGAGTATGGCTACAAATGTTCCAACATTTGTTCTCTTAGAAATAAAATAAGGTTTAAGGATATTATCTATTGTAGAAACAAACAAAAGACCATATAAGAAAAGGATGGTACCACTTAACGTATCTCCTATTACTAAAAGATATAGGGCTATTGGAACCCACACAAGCCATGCGCCAATCATAGGTATAATAGATACTATTATTGCTACAACTGTTAAGAATCCAGATTTTGGAATTCCGAGTAACCATATTCCTACGCCTAAGAAAAGTCCTTGTATAATTCCAACTAAAATTTGACCAAAGATTACTGCATTTGTAATATTTCTAAATTCTTGTGCAAATTTGTCCTCCGTATTTTTTGAAAGGGGAGAAAGTTCGCTAAGATAAGTTTTAATTTTTTCAGAGTCTCTAGTTATAAAATAAAATGTGAAAAGGAAAACTGCAAATTTAAGCATAAGGGCAGGTAAATCTGCAAAAGCACTACCAAAAGAAATCATTGTGAAGTTGAAAAACTTAACAATGATTAAATTTGCTTGTACTGCAATTGCCCTTGTTATTTCATCGCTGAAGAATGTTCCAAACAAACCAACTATTGCTGCAGTTAAATCTACTTTTTGAACATATAAATAAGCATTAAATATTTCTTTAGCAAAAAGAGGTAAAAAGAAAAACAAGGGGATCGCTATAAGTGTTACCAGTAAGAAACAGAATATTGCTGTTGAAAAATTTTCCCCTCTTATATACTTTTTAATAGGAGTATATAATGGGTGAGCAATGTATGATATAAAAATTCCTAAAAAAATTGCCATAATGATCGGTTTCAAAACAAAAAATGCCAAGATAAAAACTCCGAGAATCAAAATAAATACTACTGCTTTATTTACAACTTGTCGATCAACCATAAAAGATAATAGAAATTCTAATTTATAAATATGTCTACGATAAAAAGATTCAATAACTTTACAATATTTTTCCAGGCAAAGGATTTATAAATACAAAAAAAATAAGATACCTATGACAATAAAAAAGATATTCTCTGGTATTTTAGACGAGGAAGTGCATTCAGATTTCTTGAAGTTTGGAAAGGGCGAGTTTAAAGACAAATATTTAATTGACGGTAAAAAACAAGCAGACAAATGGGTCATTAAGACAGGTCCGGAATTTGCAAACTATTTAGTTAGGTTGGGATTAGAGAAGGCAAAAGGTAAAGTTAAGATTACTGGCGTGATAGTTTCAACTTTAAAGATGGAAATTTCTATTTCAAAAGACTTGAAACAGTTTATGGGTATAAAACAGTACAAAGTTGATACTGAAGTTGAAGCTTCAACAGTTCTTGATTTAATGAAACAATTCCCAAGAGCATTTTTCGCACTTTCTTTCATTCTTCCGGACTTTGAATTAAAAATCAAACCTAAAGCTCCTAAATCTGCAAAACCTTCAACAAGTGATAAAGAACCAAAAGCAGAATTTTGTTCATTAAAAACAACAGATGAAAAAGTTGTAAAAGAGTTATTCTTTGATGTTTCCTTTGTTAAAGAAGTTGCAATCAAGCATCTTCTAAAAATTGATCAAATTGTTTATCCAAAAGATTTTGCAAAGATGAAACCTGAAGACGTTAGAGAACAGTCAAAAAGAAAAGGTGTAATTGTAAGACAAATTACGGCTGACGGCAAAGTAGAAGTAAAAGAAGCTAAGTTCGAAGCATAGTGTCCTATATTCTCAATAAACAATAATTATATAAACAGGTATTTCTTAGATTTTTCATGGTAGGAAACGCAAGAAATGCAATTATTATTAAGGCATTAATGTTAGTCCTATCTATTAACTAAATATACTAAGTGCGAATTTGCTTGGTATGTTTATGATTCTATCTTAACTTATTAGGCATTTTTCGCGCATAACTATGGAGGAAAAATGACACCACTTGAACAAATGGGAGACTCAGACGGAGC
Organism: Candidatus Woesearchaeota archaeon; assembly: GCA_964440825.1. Taxonomy (GTDB): domain Archaea; phylum Nanobdellota; class Nanobdellia; order Pacearchaeales; family GW2011-AR1; genus CABMGO01. Next base: position 188 of record CAYYKU010000076.1, on the reverse strand, counting down.
AGGAATTGATATGCATCAGTTTGAGGACTATACTGATCCGACTTTTATAGGTCCGCCAGTACCTAGCTACTTTGGAAGAACACCCGATAGAAAGTTTGCAGATAGTTACGAAGCATAAATTCTTATTTAACCCGGTTGGAGACGTCCTGCCGGTGTTTTATTTTTTTTGAAAGAATTTAAAAAGCTGG
>CAYYKU010000075.1:0-2836 GCA_964440825.1 Candidatus Woesearchaeota archaeon | reverse complement strand
GGGCGAATAGGGCATCTATTTTTAGCCGCTCTACAAGCCCTTTCATGGGTTATAAAAAACCTAGAAGAAAGATGATACATAACAAAATGGAAAAAACACAAAAAGTACCAAATTTTTATTTAATTACTCCTGAGTATGCAATAGGCATACCAGACAGTATTGAGGAGTCAGCTAGAACAATAGACCTTAGGTTTAATGATCTTGCCGATAATCATGAAGTACAGACAGCCCTACGCCTTTTATCCTCTATTTTCCTAGAGGGAAAGAGAAATCCATATTCAAAAGAAGAACGAAGAAATTACACTGCAGCATATTTGTCAGCATTTAACTCAGGTTCTGAAATTAACGGAAAACCTTATTTGATGAATAATGGTTTGCTCAGAATATTAATAACTGACGAAGAAATGTTAGCTCAAATTAAACAGATTAAAATAAGAAGTGATGAAAGGAGGACAAAACAAAAATGAACAACACAATCAAAAAATTAGGATTAATAGGAGTATTAGTTGCTGCTGGATTTGCTGGCGTAGATAGCTCTAAAAAAATACCTTTTGAAATGGAGAATAGTACATACTTAGGATATAAATGTAGCAAAGAAGACGGAATTAATTTAGTCTATTTTGCAGGCAAAGAAGACGGAATTATAAATAGGGACGAAAAATTCGACCTAAACAAAACAGGCGGACAATACAAGGTATTTGGATACACTCAATTTGGTCAAACATATACCACAAATAATGTTCCAGTAAAAGTAGAAGCTAACTAATTAAACAAATATTTATTTTTTTATTTTTTATTAAAATAACAAAAAAACAAACTCTGAAAGGAGGACAAAACAAAAATGAACATAGACTATAAAGGGAAAAACAACATAAGAAAGACTATTGATGCAGGTGGAAAACTATTTTTGGCTGCATATGTTTTCTTAGGCAGTATATATAATGCACCTATGACGGGACATTCAAGTGCTGATGTTTATCTTGGACTTTCAAAGCCAACTGCGTTAGAGCAAATAATAGTAGACAGATTACTAAAATAAACCAATTTATTATTTTATTTTTTGTTCCGCAGGGAACAACTCAGAGTTATGAATAAGATGCAGGGCCAGAGTTAACGTATAAATCTTTATAAATACGGATTTTCTTAGACTTTTATGAAAATATTATCATTACACTGTGATTATATCAAATTTAAACCAGTGAAAGCAGCAATCAAAGGAATGGAACTTCCAGCAGAAGAAAATAAAGCTGTAGAAGTAAAAGAACCTTTAGTAATTATGACTGCTGTTGAAAAAGCAGACGAAGAAAACAAAACAATTCTAGCAGATTACATTAAGAATATTTTAGACCTAAAAGATAAAATAGGGAAAGTAGACAGGATCGTCCTTTACCCTTATGCACATTTATCTTCATCTTTATCTGCACCAGATTTTGCAAAACAACTTTTAATCGACGCTGAGAAAGAACTAAAAGCAAAGGGAATCGAAACATTCAGAGCACCTTTTGGATACTATAAAGAATTCGAATTAAAATGCAAAGGACATCCGCTTTCTGAACTTTCTAGAAAAATTGGAAACGAAGGAGTTGAAGCACACATAAGTGTCAGCTCTGATGAACAGAAAGTTAAAATATTAAAGAAAGAGGATAACGAGATAGATAAACTTATAAATAAAAGTATTCCAATAAAAGAGATGCCACAAGAACAGATAAAACCAGAAAAGAAAAAAACACAAAGAGAAATAATCTCTGAGCAAATAGATCGAAAATTTTATATATTGACGCCTGAAGGAAAAGAATTCTCAATAGATCCTGAAAACGAACAAAGCGTTAAAACCGCCCTAAATGAAGTAGCCAACGAGGATTTTTCAGCATATGTTTTATTTAATGAAATAAAAAATCTTTCGAAACAAGAACCTCCCTCAATAAAAGAGATGCAACAACAAGAACTAATTGGGTATGCACCAGAAGCAGATGCAGGGCATTTCAAGTTTTATCCAAAGGGAAATCTAATTTTTGAATTATTAAAAGATTGGGCATATGAAATTGCAGTAAATAGATTTAATTCACTTCAAATTGAAACACCTGTGATCTATGATTGGGCTGATCCTGAAATAAGAGAACAAGGGGGCAGCTTCCACGAAAGACACTATGTAGTAAAAGGACCAGACGATCCAAACAAAGAATGGGTATTAAGATTTGCAGGAGATTTCGGATTATTTAAGATAATGAAAGCAGCTCAAATCAGTTATAGGCATTTACCATTAAGAATGTATGAATTTAGCAAAAGCTTCCGTTTTGAACAAAAAGGAGAATTATCTGGCCTAAAAAGATTAAGAGGATTCCATATGCCAGATATTCATAGTTTTACTTCAGACATTGACGCAGGATGGACAGAATATAAGGCACTTTACAAACAGTATGATGACTTAGCAAAAGGTACGGGAATAAAATATGCTATTGTTTTTAGAATAGTAGAAAGTTTCTATGAAAAATATAAAGATCAAATAATTGAAATGTTAAAATATTCTAAAGCACCTGCTTTTATAGAAACCCTTTCGGGCATGAAACATTACTGGGCAGTAAAACATGAATTTCAAGGAATAGACTCGGTTAAAGGTTCAACTCAACTCTCTACTGTTCAACTAGATGTTAAAGATGCAGAAACATACGGAATAGTATACAGAGATAAAGATAACATAAAAAAAGGATGTACTATTGTCCACAGCTCAGTAGGAAGTATTGAAAGATGGATATACTGTATTTTAGAAAATGCTTTTAAAATGACTAAACCTCAGTGGCCATTTTGGCTATCGCCAACACAAGTAAGGATCTGCCCA
>CAYYKU010000074.1:0-2961 GCA_964440825.1 Candidatus Woesearchaeota archaeon | reverse complement strand
CCCCAATTATTTCCACTCAAATCAAAAACATTCAGAGTTGCATTCTTTATTCCAATATTATCAGAAATATTTGCAGTAAAATTTATTGTTCCATTATTTGTGAAAGTATTATCCTGTGGATTTGTTAAATTAATTGCAGGAGCAGAAGTATCTAAAGTAATTGTTCTCAACTCGGTTGAATTTAAATTTCCAGCTTTATCAACTACGTAAGATTTGAAAGTATGGTTTCCCTGAGATAAATTTGTAAAGTTGCTGTAGTATTTATTTGCAGATGCATTGTACAAAGATGCAATTTCTCCAGCAGATAAACTTCTATTGAAAATCATTACTTCGTCTATGGAACCGTTGAAGTATCCAGTAGATCCATAAACTAAACCAATATTTATAGCAGTAGAAAAACCACTTATTCCGGCAACAGAACCACTTCCAGTTTTATTATTATCTATTGTTATAGTTATTGTTGTTCCATTTTTAGAAACAACAATATTATGCCAATTTCCATCAGACATATTATTTATTCCAGAAAGTGTATAAGAGTATCCTCCTGAATAATACACATTAACAACAGTAGAAGTCATAGATATTCTTGGATGTATACTTGATGTAAGTAATAATGTATTTCCAGTTGGGTTAGTTTTTATAGGATTAACCCAAAAAGACCATGTATTATCTAAACTAGTATTAGTTATTATATTATTTATTCTAACATTATCATCAGTCCCATCAAACTCATACGCTCCACCAAAACTTCCAGCAGTTGTATAATTGGGGCAAGTATTGCCTGTACAAGTTCCATTATTTCTACCCATTTGGTCTGTGAAGAAAGTTCCATTTCCTTGTTCCATTCTATACCATGAAACTAAAGAACTATCAAAATCATTCACAACATAATGTTCATTAGAATCTGAAGACGAAACATTTACTTCAATATTTGTTGAGTTCACAAATGTTCCGTTTGTCAATGTTTGATTCACAAAACTAATTTGCGGAAGAACCGTATCGACATTCAAGGTTCTCATTGCAGTACTATTTACATTTCCAGCTAAGTCTTGTGCATAAACTTTGTAATTATGCGCTCCATCACTCAATCCAGAAACTGTCGCATTCAAATATTTTGTAGAGGAATTTGCATAAAGCGAAGCAATTTCCGAAGCACTTAAACTTCTATTAAAAATCATCACGTCGTCGATGGAGCCGTTGAAAAAGAATCGATTGGCAACATCAGGACTCTCTGCACCAATAGCCGTTCTTATTGCAGAAGTATAGTTAAGCTCCCCAGAAGCACTACTATATGCATTTGCACTGGAATCAAGGTATATTGTAGATGTTGTTTGATTATATGTCCATACTACAAAATGCCAAGTATTGTTTGTCCATGTAAAACCAGATGATGTGTGTGTATAACTACTAACATTTGTATAAAAACTAGCTGCCAAAGTATCTCCTGACAATCCTAAGACATATCCTTGTGCACTAACATGGGATTTAGCTACTAATCTTTGAGTATTACTATCTCCTGCTCCGACTTTTTTAACCCAGAGAGCGATTGTGATGCTTTTTGGAGATAATGCAGGAAGAGCAATTTTATCATCCACTCCATCAAAACTAAATGCCTTTCCTAATTTTCCATTAGTAACTTGAGAAGCTCCACCAATAGCTGTCCCATTATTTCTATTCATATAATCCTGGACTAAAGTTCCTGTAGAATTTGTATCATCCATTCTCCACCATGAAACTAAAGAATTATCTAAATTCATAAAGACACTTACGTTATTTGCTGAATCTGTTGCGGATGCATTAAAATTAGAAGTAAAAGAATTAGAATAGCTATTATTCAACGGAGCATCTGCGCTTATTGCTGGAAAAGCAGTATCAATAGTCAAAGTATTATTTTCCCCATTTGCCAAATATCCGGTAAGATTGTAAGCACCAAATGCCCATTTGTAAATTCCATCGGTCAAAGTAACTATCGCACTAGAAATCATTGAAAGAAGATAAGGTGTACTCGGATTAATTACTTTCCCGGTTGTATAATTAGGACAAGTATTTCCAGTACAAGTTCCATTATTTACTCCCGTAATATCTACAAAATAAGTACTATTATCTCCAGAAGAATTATCAAAATGATAACCTGCAACCAATCCTTCATTAAAAGGACCTATTGAAGTATTTGCATAAAGTCCTAAACCGGAATTATATAATTGAGTAACTTCCATTTTATTTAAACTTCTGTTAAAAATTAAAACTTCATCAATCGAACCGTTAAACAAATAACCTACGGCTAATTCTAAATTAGTAACATTAGAGGCCCAATAAGAAAAATTAGCAACCGTACCGCTTCTTTTAAGAGTACCATTGATGTATTCACTATATCCTCCTGTTGAATTAAGTGAAAATAATAGATGATACCACGTATTTGGATAATATGTGCTGGTAATAACAGGAGTGTTTGACATAGTTCCTGAAGTAGTATTGCAATAAGCTAACCAAGACAAAGAATTTTCTGACCATCCCGAATTTCTATAAAGCATAAAGTTACCACCTCCCCATGTTTGCCTAATTGGATAATTTAAACCCGTTATATTATTTGCATTTAACCAGAGAGAGATAGACATTTCCTGTCCAAGTGAGATATAAGCACTAATTTTATCATCACTTCCATCAAAACTTAAAGCATATTTAGTATCATCCCCAAGTATATTAGTTGTATTAATCAAACTATTTGATGAATTCCAAACATTCAAGCTAATATTTGCAATTCCATTAGAATCAGTTATATTTGCTGTAAAATTTACACTACTCGTATTTGAGAAAGTATTATTTGCAAGAAAAGTAGTTCCTATTTGAGGATAGTTAATAGTAACTGCTGCCGAAACAAAAAATAATAGGGCAACAAGAACAACCCCTATAGCTAATTCGCTAAATAATCTTCTTACCTTAGTTTGCTCTTTTTTATTGTTT
>CAYYKU010000073.1:0-3036 GCA_964440825.1 Candidatus Woesearchaeota archaeon | reverse complement strand
TTTGAAGATTGCTATTAAGAATTATAAAAAGAAATAATTTTAGAAGTCAAAGTTCAAATTTTCGTTAAATTCGCCTACAAAGTTCTCTAGCATTTTTTGTGCTATCTTTCCGTCTCTAACCCAGGAAGAATGCCCTAGAACCCAGCCCAGCTTAACGAAAGCTGTTTCTGGAAGCATATCTGCTAAAGCAATTAAGTTTGTTTTTTGCAAATCTCTTCCTGTTGAATAAACATTTAGATTTAATCTTCCGCTTATTGTTTGTGCAGCTCCGCAAATAATCATTCCTTTTTCCGTCAATCTTTTTATTGTTGGCAACCAATTATGTTCTGCATCTTGTGCTGGGCATTGGCCTAATCCAAATAGTTCTAAAATAATTCCTTTGTAGCCCATTTGATTATACCATTCGAGTATATTTGGATCTTGTCCGGGAGTTATTTTTACTAAAGCAATTCTTTGTTCAAATTTATTATCAATTTGAACTCTTCTTGAATTGTCTCTTGCATTGAAGTTTCTTAAAATTTTAAATTCAGTTTTAGAAATTTCTGCGAATGGTTCGGAGTTTATTGTTTTGAATGTGTCTCTTCTGGAAGCGTGCATTTTTCTTACTTTTGTTCCTGGCATTGCTAAACAGAGTGTATCATTTAGATCTTTATGTCCCACAATAGAAACTTCTGCAATGTCTGAAATTGCATATTTTGCTGCGCAGATAATGTTTAGGTGAGCGTCTGTTGAGCCTCTGTCAATACTTCTTTGAGAGTAAGTTAAAGCAACGGGTTTATTTAGTTTTCCTAGCATAAAAGATAAAGCTGCAGCTGTGAAGTGCAATGTGTCTGTTCCGTGCGTAATAATAACTCCTGAGATATTTTCATCATTTACTAAATTCTCTACGGTTTCTGCAAGTTTTTTCCAGTCTTTAGGCCCCATATTTTCAGAGAATTTCATAAATGGTTTTTCTAACCTAGTAATGTTACAAATTTCTTTTATTTCGGGTGCAATGTTTAAAATTTCTTCTGCATCTGTGGAAATAACTGCTCCAGATTTAGGATCCAAACGTGAAGAGATTGTTCCGCCTGTAATAATCATGGCAACATTAGGTAAATTCGAGTTTCTTTCTATTTGAATAACTTTGCCCTCTTTATTCTTTGATTTTTCAATAACTTTTGCTTCTAAGATATCTCTTTCTTTAATCCCTATGTTATATCCTGATTCTAATTTTAATAAAATTGTTTCAGAGTCATAACTTTCTAGAACTCGGCCTTTCCAAGTTTTATCTGCAGTTCGTATTTCTACAATATCTCCAATAATTAGGGTTTTTTCTTTAAGCATATTTTAGTTAAGAAGTGTGGATTTTTAAGGTTGTTTATTTTTGTAAACTGACTGAATTAATACTCCTGAAATGATTAAAACTAAGCCAATAAGTGAAGAAAGAAGTATCTTCTCTTTCAAGAATATTGAAATGAATATTAGTGAGATAAAAGGCGTTAGGAATACTAGATTTGCCATTACACCCGTATCTCCGTGTTTAAGTGCTAAAAACCAGAATAAGTAAGCTACTCCTGTCGCGATTCCTCCTAGCCATATAAAACCTAGAAGTTCGATAGGTGTGGGAAGTGTGAATTTAGAAAAAAGTAACATTGCAATAAAACTTAAAATAGTTCCTGCTAAAAAATAAAAGGTCATTGATGTTGTGTTTTCATATTTGTATTTTTTTCCAAGAACGCTGAATAATCCATAAAAGAAAGCGCCGAGTAACATTATCATATTTCCAAAAATATTTTGATGATTGATAGAAAGATTACCTTGTGAAACAATAACTAGTACCCCGACAAAACTTAAAATTATTGCAACTATTTTTTTGAAAGTTATTTTTTCTTTCAAGAATATTGCTGCTAGGATAATTACCCAAATTGGCCATGTGTAATTTACAACAAAAGCTTCTTGTGCGGAGGAGTAATTAAGTCCTAGGTAAAATAGGCAGCTATACATAAATGTGCCTGCAGCCCCTAGTAAGAAAAAGGTAATGTAGTCTTTTCGCTTGTATTTCTTGATTATTTTTATTTTTCCCATTAATGTCGAAAGAATAAATACTGCTATTAATGAAGAGAGCATTACGTAAAATAAAACTTGATAATTGTCTAGTGTTGTTAGTAATAGTTTGCCTACTGTGGCAACGGTTCCCCAAAGAAGAATTGTAATTGCAACATAGAGAAATTCTATTTTAAATTTCATATTTTATTTAGTTAACTTGATTATAAAAAGCTTATTAAAATAGATTAAATATATATTTTAATGGAAAATAAATATTTGTTTGTGTGTTATGCTAATAAAAATAGGAGTATAGTTGGGGAGAGAATTTTTAAGGAAATGTTATCTGAAAGAGGGTTTAGGGTTTTTGGTCCGGAAAATCCTCTTGATTGGGATTATTCAGTTAGTTCTGCAGGAATTAATCCAGAAGATAAATCTAAGGAGTTTTCAGTTTCGATGGTTGAAGGAGTTAGACATCTCTTTGTTGCAGATGAGCACATTAGAAGATTGCTAAAAAGTGACTTTAATTTTGAGGACGAATCAAGGATGGTTAATTTAGATATTCCAGACTTGTATGATATTACTGTTGATAAAAAGAGAAAAGTTTTGGAAACTATTATGCGGTGTAGGCTATTCCCTTATTTGCCTAGAAGACAGTATTTTCCATAAGTTCTTAAATCCTAATTATTAGTATCTTTTATGGTAGAAGAAAAAGCATTCCCCTTGAAGATTGGTTTAGAAATTCATGGATATTTGGATACGAAAGAAAAATTATTTTGTATGTGTAAGACTGATTTTTTGACTGCAGAGCCGAACACTTTGGTTTGTCCGATTTGTACTGGTCAGCCGGGTTCTAAACCGATGTTGCCTAATAAATCTGCGATGGACAAGATTGTTCAGATTTCTTTGATAATGGGTTGTAAGGTTAATCATGATAAGCATTTGGTTTGGCAGAGAAAGCATTACAACTGGGCAGATTTGCCAAAAGGTTATCAAAATACTATTTCTGGT
>CAYYKU010000072.1:0-3062 GCA_964440825.1 Candidatus Woesearchaeota archaeon | reverse complement strand
TTTTTCAGGAATCGTTCTAGAAAAAGTAGTATCAATATTCTTATCTGGACTGAAGATACCAAAACAATTAGGCCCAAGAAATCTAATATCGTATTTATTTGCGATTTTAACAAGTTCTTCTTCCCCCCTACTATTTCCTATTTCAGCAAAACCAGCACTTATAATAATCGCGTTATGTATTTTATTTTTTCCGCATTCTTCAAGTGCTTGAGCCACAAAAGAAGCAGGAATAGCAATAATTGCTAAATCTATTTTCCCCCTATATTCGCTAAGACTCTTGTAACATTTAATTCCTAATAAAGAATCATGATTTGGATTAACTGGAATAACATTACAATCAGATAAAACTGCTTTTTTTAATAGTATTCCTCCAACCTTAGCTTCATGGTCTGAAGCCCCAATTATTGCAATTGTTTCTGGAGCAAAGAATTTATTGATTTCCATGTAGTACTCTCTTTTAAAAACTAAAAATAACAAGGTATAAATAGGTTTTGTTGTTATTATCTTAAATGGAAAGAATATTAAATGAAAAAGAGGCGGAAGAATTTCTAGAAAAAAATGGCTTTAATGTAATTATAAGACAATTCGCAAAAAATAAGCACCAATTAAGCAAAGTTAACATTGAATTCCCATGGGCCATGAAAATATCCTCTAAAAAAGTTATGCACAAAGCAAAAATTGGAGGAGTTAAAACTAACATAAAAACAATTGAAGAAGCCGAAAAATATTTTGATTTAATTTCTAAAATAGAAAATTTTGAAGAAATAATTGTTCAAAAACAAATATCTGGAAAAGAAATAATTTTAGGAATAAAAAAAACACCGGAATTTGGACATGTAATCATGTTTGGGAAAGGTGGAACAAATATAGAACAAGAAAAAGATGTTTCATTTAGAGCAATGCCCATAAAAGAAGATGAAATTATCTCAATGATAAATGATACTAAATTTTCAAAAGAATTATTAGAAAGAGAAATAAAAAATTGCATATCAGCAATAAAAAAACTACAAGAAATAATTCAAAAAAATACGCAAATTATTGAATTAGATATAAATCCACTAATAGTAAATGAGCTATATTATCTAGTTGCTGATGCCAGATATGTGGTGAAATAGGTTTAAATACTAAAAATATTAAATTCAAAAAAGATGAGTGTCCCAGAAAAAGAAAAATCAATGCTTGAACAAATAAAGAAGGTTGCACCAGGCACAGCCATGAGAACCGTAATTGCTGACTTACTTCGTTCTGATCTTGGAGCAATAATTGCATTTGAAACTCCAGAAATAGAAAAAGTTATTGAAGGAGGATTCAGAGTTAACTGTCGTTTCACACCCCAAAGACTTTTTGAATTATGCAAAATGGACGGAGGAATAGTGATCTCTGCAGATATGCGAAGAATCCTTTATGCTAATGTATTATTTACTCCAGATGCTACAATTACAACAAACGAAACAGGAACAAGACATAAAGCTGCAGAAAAAACAGCAAAGCAACTGAATACATTAGTTGTGACTATTTCTGAAAGAAGAAAGAAAACTACACTTTACTATGGGTGCTCTAAATATTATCTAAGATCCACAGAAGAAGTATTTAGAGAAATTACAAACACCATACAACTTTTAGAAAAACAAAGAGAAATATTTGACGATTTAACAAATAAAATAGGTCTCCTTGAAATAACAAATATGGTTTCAGTTTCAGACATATGTAAAATAATTCAAAGATCAGAAATAATTTTAAGAAATTCAGAAACCTTAAAAAAAGACTTTATAGAAGTTGGAAAAGAAGGCACTCTAATGAATCTGAGATTTAAAGAACTTCTAAAAGGTGTTGAGAAGAAAGAAGGAGAACTCATAAGAGACTATGCAAAACTCTCATTGAAAAAAACAAAAATCCTATTGGAAAATTTAAGCTTTGATGGTTTGATAGAAATTGAATCAATTGCAAGATTAATTTTTGAAAAAGAACTAGAAGACATAGTTTCACCAAGGGGCTACAGATTTATGTCTCAATTAAATATCTCTGAAAAAGACGCATTTGCAATAGTAAAAGAATATAGATCATTAAATGAAATCTTAAATGATGACACAAATAAAATGGAAGAGATCCTAAAAAGCAATACGATAAAAATTAAAGAAGAAATAGGAGAATTAAGAGAAAAGATAGCTGAGGGAAGGACAGTCTTATAATGTTAACAAAAAAAGAAATAGAAGAAATTAAAGACTCACTAGAAAAATCTCAAAATCCTCTTTTCTTTTTTGATAATGATGTTGATGGATTCTGCAGTTTTATTATTCTTCAAAAAGCAATAGGTAGGGGAAAAGGAGTTGCAATAAAATCATTCCCCGAGTTAGACAAAACATATTTAAGAAAAGTTGAAGAATTAAATCCAGACTATGTATTTATACTCGACAAACCACAAGTGAGCAAAGAATTTATAGAAGGTGTTTTTGAAAAATCAATACCTCTAATTTGGATAGATCACCACGGAGTAGAAGTTGACAAGGAAACAAAAGAAATGATAAGTTACTTTAATAGTTTTCCAACATGCGAACCAACCACTTACCTTGCACATAAAATATTTGAAAGAAAGGCAGACCAATGGATTGCGATTACTGGTTGTATTGGAGACAATTTTATGCCTGAATTTGCAAAAGATTATGCAAAAGAAAACAAAGAAATTTTGTCAACAATAAAAAGCCCGTTTGATTGCATGTATAAAACAGAAATAGGAAAAATAGCCTCTATGATCAACTTTGGACTTAAAGATTCTACAACAAACGTATTGCATATGATTCGTTTATTCATAAAATCAGTTAATCCAATAGATATCTTAGATGAAAACGCCGAAACAAGACACTTACATCAAAGATATGATCAATTAATAAAACATATGAATATTTTATTGAAAAAAAGAGAAAACGTTGGGAAAAATCTAATTTTACTGGAATACGCAGGAGAAACCAGTATGTCTTCAGAACTTGCAAACAAACTCCAATTTGAAAATCCAGACAAACATGTTTTGGTTATTTATAAAAAACAAGATGTAGGGAACATTTCTA
>CAYYKU010000071.1:0-3085 GCA_964440825.1 Candidatus Woesearchaeota archaeon | reverse complement strand
GATGCGAAATGATTTATAAAACTATTGAAGGGGTATTTATTTTTAATAAAAATTAATAGCGGGGGCGGGATTTGAACCACGCGACCTTGAGGTTATGGGCCTCACGAGCTAACCGGGCTGCTCTACCCCGCTATAATTCTAGGAATTTAGGGAAGCTTTTAAAGGTTACCTTTCTATAAGAATAAGTCTTAATTTGATTAAAAAAGTTTATTTTTTATATAAATAATTAGCGTCTATCAATAACTTCTTTTATCGCTTCAATATTTTCAGCAATTTGGATTCCTCTCTTAGTCAATTTGATAATCTTTATTCTCCCTTTTTTCTCAAATCCAACTAAACCCATTTCTTCTAAAATTTGTAAAATCTTAACAGCATGAGAATATGTACAATCAACTTCCTTTGCAAGAACCGAACCATATTTTGCTTTATTCATTCTTTTAAGTGCCAGCAACATCATTGCAGGTTTTCTTCTGAAAAATAAATCAAAGTTGTCTTCGTGTTCTGTTGTGTTTACCATTTTAATATTTTAATATATATATTGTAACCTATATTTCAGAGTCATAGTCTGCTTTTAAGCTTTTCTGGAGTTTTTCGTCCATGCTTAGTAGATACATAAAATTTTATATTTAATAGTTAGCGCCATTTACAAGGATTTTTATACTCTTTAGCTTTAATTTAATAATGAAAAACAAGAATGTGGGTTATTTAATTGCAGGAATGTCAGTTATACTTGCAGTACTAATTCTTCTTTTTGATAATTCTATGAGAGCAGCTATAGCTCTTTCATGTTCACATGGACCCTCTTGTTCTATGTATACTGCCGTTAGCACCCAGACTTGGATTGCTTTAATAGTTGTAGGGTTGGTTTTTCTTATAGGTTTATTTTTTATATTTACAAAAGAAAATGAAAAAATAGTTATGAAGACAAAAACAATAACTGAGAAAAGAAAGCCGATTAGTTTAGCAGGTCTAGATTCTCGAGAAAAAGAAGCAGTTAAGCTTGTTCAAGCTAGTGGTGGAATATTTCAGGCCGACTTAATGGAAAAATTAAGGATTGGAAAAGTAGGTTTAACTCGTTTATTAGATAAGTTGGAAGCAAAGCAAATTATCGAGAGAAAAAGACGAGGGATGAATAATTTTATTGTTTTAAAATAAAGAAACTAGTTTCATCAAAGATTATATAATGGGGCTTTCTATAAGCTTTTTATGAAAAGCAAAAATTTAATCATTGTTGGTTCAGTTATATTAGTAGTAATATTAATATCTGCTGCATTAGCTTTGAATAGCAGTTTAAGTAGTGCTAATAATACTAGCCAACTTAATGAGATGACTTTATCAGTTTTAATTCCGTGCCAAGGTCATGCCTCATTAATTATAGGCGAACTAAAGAAAGCAGGAGCTAGTGAAGTTTCGTTTGAGCTTCCAAATTTATTTGTTGTTAAATATGATACTAGTAAAGTAGATAAAGAAAAAATTCTTTCTTTGGACGTGTTTAAAACATATAAGGCTACGGTGATAAAATGAAGAAGATTTTAAAGGTAAAGGGAATGCATTGTAATTCTTGTTCTATATTAATTGAGAATGAGCTTAAGAAAAATGTGAATAAAGTTTCTGCAAATTTTTCATCTGGCGAGGTTACTATAGATTATGATAGCGGCAAAATATCTGAAAAACAAATTTGCAAAAAGATTGAGAGTTTGGGGTATTCTATTAATAATGATGAAAAAATCGATTACATGAAGTGGATTGTTTTGGGCGGGACTTTCATGATAGTTTTATTTACATTTTATACTATGTTTGGCTCCAGTATAGACTTTTCAGGAATACAACTTCCAGAGATTGGACAGAGCACGAGTCTTATATTATTATTTTTAGTTGGAATTTTAACTGGATTCCATTGTGTTTCTATGTGTGGGGGATTTGTTGTTTCATATACTGCTAAAAATGCAATTAAGGGACATAAGGGGTTTGACCAGCATTTAGTTTATGGTGGTGCAAAGGTAATTTCTTACACAATTATAGGGGCTTTTTTTGGTTTAATTGGAGGAATATTTGCGTTTAGTACTATATTACGGGGGTGGATTGCGATTTTTGCTGGAGTATTTATGATATTTTATTCTTTGAGTATGTTTGGGATTGGATTTTTTAGAAAGTTCCAATTTAATCCAAAGTTTTTAACTAGGGCGGTTATGGCTTCGGGACATTCTGCGAAGGGACCATATAGTGCTCCAATAGTTACGGGATTACTTAATGGTTTATTTATCGCGTGTGGTCCATTGCAGGCAATGTATCTTTATGCCGCAGGAACTGGAAGTGCAATTTCTGGCGGGTTGGCTTTAATGGCGTTCGGATTGGGAACTCTTCCAGTGATGCTTATATTTGGAAGTTTGGCAACAGTTATTAGCCATAAGACAACTCAGAAGATTTTGAAGTTTTCTGCGGTTATAGTATTAATATTGGGATTAATTATGTTGAATAGGGGGCTTGCTTTGACAGGAAGTAGTTTTAGTTTTGATAGTATTAAAGAAGCAATCGCTGGAGTTCCAATTGATTCTGCATCTTCGATTCTTATTGATTCAGATGGGAAACAAGTAATTAATATGGACGTTAGTGCTGCCGGGTATTCTCCAAATTCATTTGTTTTGAAAAAAGGAGTTTCTGTTAAATGGAATATTAATGTAAAAGAACTTACTGGATGTAATAGCGAATTAGTTGTTAATGACTATAAAATATACGTTAATCTTAAGCCCGGAATAAATGTTATCGAGTTTATGCCAGACAAGACGGGAACTATTAGGTTTAGCTGTGGTATGGGGATGCTTAGGGGGAGTTTTATAGTAACGGATGATGGTCAGGCAACACAAGCACAGGCTCAGGCATTAACACCTGTTACGAGTCATGTATGTGGTGGGTCTTCAGGAAGTTGTGGGGGAAGTTGCGGTGGTTGTGGTGGGGGGTGTGGAGCATGAGTAGAGTAGCTAAATGCAATATTTGTAATCAAGAATTATATTCAGGAATAGGCAGTGGTTGTAAGATGTGTGGAATGTTATTAAATAATAAAGAAGATAGGTTTTGTTGTAAACTA
>CAYYKU010000070.1:0-3249 GCA_964440825.1 Candidatus Woesearchaeota archaeon | reverse complement strand
TCCACTTTCATCAATTGCACCAGTTATAACTTTCTGGAATTCTGCAGGCAATTTCTTCTCTCCTAAAATCTTCATTAACGAGCCACCAGAAATAGTAACGTCTTTTATTTTATCTTCAACTTTTGCATTTATCTCTTCAAGAATCTTAGCAACCTCTTCACGTTTAATTATTTTAGAATTAACCTCTTCCAAAAATGGAAACAAAGGAGATAGTTCTTTAATAATTTCCAAAATCTCACTATTATTAGAATTAATTTTCAAAACTTCCAAATTCTCCCTCCAAGCAGAAAGAGTCTCTAAATATCTTTCTAAGTAAATATCTTCAATATTATCTATAAAAACAGACTGAGGCAAACTCTCCAAAGCTCTTTGAAAAGCATCGCAATCTATCACTTGCACAATATCATATCGCTCCAACTCATTCAAATCATATTCAGATGAAAGATATTTTATAGTACATCCAAGTTCTCCTAGTTTAACAAATGTATCCTCATTTTCCGTAACTGCAATAATTTCATATTTTGGCGACCACATCTGTTTAGGTTTTTTCAACTCTTTCAAAAAATTATTATTAACCTTAGCCAAATTCCTAAAAAATTCCTGTCTTCTCCTTATCTCTACAATATTTTCAGTAAAAAAATGACACTGCCAAAGATTAGAAGTATCTGAAAAATTAAAATTAGATGAAATCTTAGTCAAAAACTTATTATGAATCAACTTACCATCTTTTGTCTTATAAATAGAATCAGAAGCACCATTCACCGAAGTTTTCAGTTTGTTAAATGGCGACAAATTGTTCTCTTCAATAAACTTACAGTAATCACCTATCATAAAACTAAGAAAAATTTAGGGTTTAAAATGATTTATATTCTATAGCCGCAATTATCATAAGCCTTTGAATCTGCTATTTTTCTATCAAAATAATTAACTATTGCTCTTAAATTCAGATTGATAGGTGTTGTTACTACTTTACCAAAAGTTTCAAAATTTTCTAGAGTCCTCTTTCCTTCCTCAAAAACTTTTCTTGTTCTAGAAGCATGAAAACCGTGTGCAATGCCATTTACAGCAGTTCTCAAAATAGTTCCTATTGCAACATCCCCATAAGCACGCGTATAAACACAAACTGCCATTATAAAATCACTCCGTCATGTTCTCTACTCATCCAAGAACCATTACTAATTACAGAATCTCCACTATATACTAAGTTATGCGACTTGTCTTTAACGAGTTTGTCTGCTACAAAACCAACAGTTCTACCTAAAGGTTTACCAATCATCATATAAGTAACATATTCTCCAGAAGTCTTTGAAACACCATGTACTAAAAACGAAGTATCTAACTTTGGAACAGAAATTAAAATACCTTCAATATCTCCCATTAGCAAACCCTCAATCCTTTTTTATGTTCAAGTATCCAAGGACCATTAGTTATCACAGAATCTGAAGAATAGACTAACTTAGAGTCACCAGAATAAGCTTTTAAAAATAAATCATGTCTAAAAGAGATTTGTCTATGCCTAGAACTTGAAAGAGAATAAGTCACATAATCTTCTTCTTTCTTGACAGGAGATGCATTAACTTCGAATGAAAGGCCACATCTAGGCACTTCAATTACAATATTATGCTGTATATTTGGCAATCCCATTTTGTTCATTAGACTATTAATTACGAGTAAAAAATAGACTATTTAAATCTTTTGGCTAGTACTACTCAACAATAACATCAAAAAACAAACAACAGAAAAGCCTTATATATCCGAGTTTCCTAATCAAATTATGCGAGTACGATATTCATTCTCTTCCAAGAGAACAGGCCATATAGAAAATATGGAGAAACAACGAAAGAAATACCCAGACATAGTCTCAGAAATTTTAAAAGTTTCAGATATTATTCTAGAAGTATTAGATGCTCGTTTCATTGATGATACTAGAAATCTAGATCTAGAAGAAGCTGTAAAAAAACAAGGTAAGAAGTTATTTTACATACTAAACAAATGTGACTTAGTAGATTTAGCAGCTAAGAAAAAAGAAATGAAAGAAAAAGGACTTTACCCCTATGTTTTAATCTCATGTACAACAAGAAAGGGAGCAAGAGAACTTAGAACAAAACTAAAAATTGAAGCTAAAAGAGTTGAACTACCACACGAAGAAATGAGGAGAGTTCAAGTAGGAATTGTCGGTTACCCAAACACTGGAAAATCTTCTTTAATTAATTTTTTAACAGGTGGATCTGCAGCTAAAGTTGGGGCAGAAGCAGGTTTCACAAAAACAATGCAAAAAATAAGACTAACTTCTGATATTTTAATTTTAGACACTCCAGGAGTTATTCCTGCAAAAGATTACTCTCATCAGAAACAAGATATGATTAGCCAACACGCAAAGGTAAGTGCAAGAGATGCAAACAAAGTAAAAAGACCAGATGTAGTAATCCAAACAATAATGAACGAATACGGACCAATTATAGAAAAGTATTACGGAGTAGAGGTTAGCGGAGATGGAGATTTACTCATTCAAGAAATTGGGAAAAAAATGAATCTACTAAAAAGGGGCGGAGTAGTAGACGAAGATCGGGCTGCAAGATATATTTTAACAGAATGGCAAGAAGGCAAAATAAAAATATAAAAAATAAAAATTTATTTCTTTATCGTTTATAGACAAAGTAATAGACTATAGCTGTGATAATGCTAAATAAAATTGCTAGAACTGTCCAAACAACCTTTAAACCATCTGAGAGTTTTCTATTGTTTGCAAAAACATCATAGAT
Organism: Candidatus Woesearchaeota archaeon; assembly: GCA_964440825.1. Lineage (GTDB taxonomy): Archaea > Nanobdellota > Nanobdellia > Pacearchaeales > GW2011-AR1 > CABMGO01. The sequence goes on along the minus strand of CAYYKU010000070.1, from coordinate 487 downwards.
TACCCAAACTGCACAAACTATACCTAAAATATACAAAACTGTACCTAGTAAAGCCATCATTCCCTCCAAATAAACAAATAAGAAGAACTATTTAAAACTATTTCTTCTCTTCTATAGAATCTTTCTTTTCTTCTACTTTATTCGCCTGAGCAGGTTTCCAAACATTTTCAATATAATCTTCAACATCTTTCAAACAAGTAAATGTGTGTTTCTCAATATACTCATTATGGTGTGGACATTCATCAACTGAAAAATCTCTACAGATTTGAGGTCTCTTTTCATAAATCTGACATAAGTTATCTTCACCTAAATGTTCACAAGGAGTAATAAACTCTACATGCCATTCATTATCATCATCTACGAAAACATTAACATTTTTATGACAAACATACCACTTAACAAAATCTAAATCTTCCAAGGTCTCAGGCTTGTCAATCTCTATAACTACATACCTGCAACAATTCCCTTTACATGTAGAACAGTCTTT
>CAYYKU010000069.1:0-3319 GCA_964440825.1 Candidatus Woesearchaeota archaeon | reverse complement strand
GATTGGAGTATCCGAAACAAAGAAATTATTTATGTTAGCTGAAATATTATTCAATAGAGGAGATTATGTTGCTGCTTATGCTAAATTGAAAGAAGCTAAGACAAGTTATTTATTAGAAACTAAAGGAGAGTTCAAATTATTATATGCTATTAAAAATAATCCAGTTGAGACATTGGGGATATTAGTTTCATTAAGTTTTGTTAGTATAGGCTCTGCCTTATTGATAAAACTTAGACTTTTAAAAAGAAAACTAAGAATGCTTGCTGAAGAAGAAGCTCTTTTATTAGAACTTATGAAAGTAGTGCAGAGAGACTGTTTTGAAAATGCTAAAATGTCAATGGAAGAGTATAATGAAGCAATGTATCAATATGAAGCAAGATTGGGTAATGTTATACAAGAAAAGGTAACTACTGAATCTGAAATTGCAAATTTAATGCAACTACAGGGTAAGAAGAATGCTCTTTCGCAAGAAAAAGATAGATTGTATGTCTTACTTAAACAAACTCAGGAAGATTATTTGAATAGAGGTAAATTAGATACTAGAGTTTATGAGAATATGTTGAAAACATATTCTTCTAGATTAAGTAAGATTGATGAACAGTTAGTGTTTATGGAAGCGCAGGAACAGATAAGAAGAGCAACCAGTATGTGGCGAAGAATATTCAGTGGAGGTAAAAAATGAAAAATCTTAATATTTTAATTTTAGGAATATTTTTACTAGTTGGATTTATAGGATTTGTAAGTGCTTTTTCTGGTTTGGGTTCTGGAACTTTGGCAAATCCTTATCAAATTACTAATTGCAGTCAACTGTTTGAAATAGACTCAAATTTGTATGCAAATTATTCTCTTGTAAATAATATTAATTGTAGTAGTTATTCCACATTTAATCAAATAGGTAGCAGCACTTTTTATGGAACTCTAGACGGTAACCATTATAATGTTACTGGAATAAATTTAGTATATCAATACTCTGCCTGGTCTGGAATGATAAGGTTCTTAGGAGCTTCAGGAGTTATAAAAAGGATTCATATTTATGGAGGAAATGTTCAAGGAAGCACATACTATGTTGGAACTCTTGTAGGAAGAAATTACGGATTAATACAAGATTCTAGTGCTGTTTTTGGCACTATAACTTTTGGAGGAACAGGAGGAGGGTTAGTTGCTCATAATGAAATTACAGGAGTTATTGATAGTTGTTACAGTCAATTAACTGCAATTTCTGGAAATCATAAAGGAGGATTTGTAGGAAGTAATTTTGGGCTTATTAATAATTCTTATTCTGTTGTAACTAGTATTAGTGGTACTGGTTGTTCTGGAGGAATAGCACAAGGAAATGCTGGAACAATATCTAATTCATATTCTATCTCTAATTCTACTAGTTCCGGAGATTGTTCTTCTGGAGGAATAGCTGGAGGAAACTCTGGAAATATTACTAATTGTTTTTTTGTAGGGACTGTAACTCGTTCTAGCGGTCTACTTGGTGCAATCGCTGGAGCAAATACAGGAGCATATTCAGTAGTTAATACTTATTTCAATAATGTTAGCGCCCCACGTAACTGTTTAGCAACAGGCACGCCTACTAGTTGCACAGGTATATCAAATAATATCTCTTATTTTAAAAATAGAGATAATGCACCTATGACCTCTTGGCATTTTATAAATAAATGGTCAATAGACCCTGCAAGAAATAATGGATATCCTTATTTAAAATGGATGGATACTCCTTTGTTTAATATTATATCTCCTTTGAACAATTCTATCCAGAGAGGTTCTTTTAATTTGAGTTTTAATGCAACAAACGCATCTTCACTTTGGTTTTATAATGGCTCTGAAAATATTTCATATACACAAAATGTTTCCTTAAATTTGGCACAAAATAATTATACTTATATTTTATATATGAATTACTCAAATGGAACTGTTGTTTCTGAAAATTTATTTTTTGAAGTACAAACAGACGTTAATGTATCTTTTACTAACTCAACAGAACAAAATAACTCTTATAAAAACCAGACTTATATTTATGCAGAAGTTAATTTAGCAGGTTTAAATTTTGCAAATATAACTTATAACTTATATAATAATCTTTCCTTGGTTAATAATACAACTTATTTAACAGAAGTTACTTCAATAAATTGGACCAGCATTCCAGAAGGAGTTTATTATTATAATGTTACTGCCAACGATATTTTTGGTACTGAAGTTAGTATAGAAACAAGGATGATTACTTTAGATACTACTGCTCCGAATGGAACTTTAATCTCCCCTATTAATGAAACACAAACAGCTAATACTTCGATTAATTTCACAGCAAATGTTACAGATAATCTTGGAATAAAGAATGTTACTCTTAATCTTTTAAATGCAACTAATAATCAATCTATTTCAAACTACACTTATGGAGACAGTACCACTACAAATAATTATTTAACTTTTGATGGAAATGATGCAGTAGCTATTTCTGTTAGTAAATTACCTACAGGGTATTCTCCTAGAACAATTTGTCTTTGGGCAAAGAAAAATAATCCTAACAGTTGGGAGTGGGCATTTGGATACGGCACCTTATCTATCCCTACTTCTTTTGCTTTAGGCGGACCAGGTACAAGCTTAGATCTTTCTGCATATGGAGGAGATATGTATGTTGCAGACTTTTGGCAAGCAGGCGTATGGAGACATACTTGCGGAATGTATGATGGGTCAACCATTTCCTTATATGGCGATGGTGCTTTTTTAACTTCTGGCTCGGCTAATTGGGATACGGGCACATCAGACGCATACATTGGGTGTCAGGCGAGTAGATTTGAATGCTGGAATGGTGCAGTTGATAAAGTGGTGGTTTTCAATCGTACCTTATCTGATTCTGAAATTTTAGAAATTTATAATTCTGGAAGAGACGGAAATATTAGTAATTCTGTAGCACCATATAATGATGGATTCGTTTCGGGCTATGATTTTGAAGAAGGAATTGGAACAACATTAACTGATAAATCTGGAAATGGAAATGATGGAACAATAGATGGAGCCACCTGGGCAAATGAGACTACTGGTTCTTACGCTCCTTTGGAGGAAGGAGTTATTGAAGCAACTATAGGAATTGTAGTTTCTTTAACAGACGGGATTTTCACTTGGTTCTATTCAATCTTCGACTGGGCTGGAAATCAATTTACAACAGAAACAAATCAAATAATGGTGGATAGTACTGCACCTATTTTAGAAAGTATCACTAATCTTTCTTTAGAATATACGCAAGCAGGCTTAGATCCTAATGAAACTTTTAATATAACTGCGAATATTAGCGATCTTGTTGGTGTAAATACTA
>CAYYKU010000068.1:0-3378 GCA_964440825.1 Candidatus Woesearchaeota archaeon | reverse complement strand
AGTTGATAAAAAATTATGTATTGGGTGCGGTGCTTGTGCTTCTATGTGCTCAGATATTTTTGAAATGAAAGGTGGAAAGTCTGTTGTTAAGAAAGCTAAAGTTGACGATGCTACATGTGCTAAAGAAGCAGAAAGTTCTTGTCCTGTTGGTGCAATAAGTGTGAAATAGGAGTTTATTTTCTAAAATTTATGCTGCTTTCTTCGTTTTTCTCTTAGTTGTTGCGTTTGTTTTTTTGATTTTTGGTTCTTCGTATTGGACAAACCCTCTTCCTTCTTCAAAGGTATATAGGGGTAAGTTATATTTCTTACTTATTTCAAGAATTTCGTTTTTATTTTCTGCATAACTAAGGAAGTTTGGTAAAGCGTAGATTCCTTCGATTTTATAGTTTCCCCCAACTAAGAATTCGTCCTGATCGCCCTGTCGCCCGCTCGGTTTTCTAGCTGCAAATCTTGCGGCTTCTGCTACTCTTTCTTCTAAAGGTTTTGCTCCACGGTTTGAATCTCTTAGGGGTATTCTTATTTCAGATTTTATACCTCCAGGTACTGAAGTTAAATCGTCATTTTCAGCATCATATATTCTTCCAGTATCTTTTCCAAGTATAATTCCAAATGGTTGAAAAAATTTTCCTTCGCTTGTTGCTGAGCTTACACCTATTGTGCTTAGTGCAGGATTATTTTTTAATATTTCTCCAAGAATAATTGAACCGGCTGTTTCTTTGCCCTGTTTATAACTTATTGAATTCATTGTTCTGCTGTATTCTGGATTGTTATAGTTTGCACGAGCTAGATCACGACTATCTACTCTATAGGGTATGCCGTGAGCTAACTGTACTCCTTCTTTTCCGATAGCTTGCATATTTACAAAGGGTATTTTATCCAGGTTTTTAGAAATAATTTCATTCCTTATTTTAGATCTTCTGTCTTCTTCTTCCCCATATGCTCTTCCTTCAGATGCTTCCTTTACAAGTTGTAAGGGGATTATTTTCCCATTTAGTTCGCTGAGTGTTCTTCTTCCTTGTGGACTAGTAAGGTATTCTTCTATTTCTCTTTCGGTTTTTTTTCCTAAAGGGCGCATAAAAAGTTTTAAGTTTTGAGATAATTTCTGTTTTGCTTATTGGCTTATCATCTCTAAATAGTATATTTTTCCCCCCACCTATTTTTTGATATAGTTCTTCCATGTCATTATATGAACTTTCTATTGAACTTTTTGTATGTCTTGCATAAGTTTTCCCATAGGGCTCTTTCATAAGGGCTTCTTCTTTTGTAAATGCTGGTCTTGATAGTTTTAGATTCTTTTTAGCTAATTCGAATCTTGCTTTTGAATAATCTTCTTCTGCCGATGGGTTTCTCTTATTTCGATTATACTCTCCTTCTATTCTTCTTTTTTCTTCCCATGAATTTGGAGTAGGTTCTTCTGTTTCTAATGCATATCTTTCTGGGTTTTGTTCAATTTGTTCAATTGTCCTCTTCCCACCCCACCATTTTCTTCTGCTTAATCCTGTTTCAGGTTTTTCTAGTGATTCTTTAGAAGATGATCTTTCTTTTTCCATTTGTTGTAATTTTGATTGTAAACTATCATTAGACAAAAGCGAGAGAATTGTGAATGCAAACATAAATGTAAATAACATAGTAGTTACCCATTTAGAAAGAATACCTAAAATGTTTTGAGATAAAGCTATCTGAATTGCATTTCCTGTTATAATATGTATTGGGAAAGTTAAAGTTCCTATAATAAAAGAAAATAGCAAGGAAAGCAGTGTTTTATTTTTCATTTTCTAAAATTTATTCCTTCGGCTTTTTTTATCCAGCCCTTATTTTTCTCTTTTATAGAAGCTTGCTTTGAGAATTTCATGTAGCTTTGGATTTTTTTATTTTTTTGAGAAGGCGTTTTATCTTTTCCGATAAATGGCCCTCCAAGACAACCGTTCTCACAGAAGTTTATATCTAAGAATCTAATTTTTTTATCCGGATGTTTTGTATAATTATCTAGAAACTTCTTTACTTTATCAACTCCATCGATTATTTTTACCTCGCTTTTTTTCAAAACTCCTTTCAAATGTGCTGTTTTACTTAGTCCTCCTGCAATAGGATAGATTTTTGTGTAATCGTTATATAAGCAGTCAAATTTTTCTATTTTTCCGTTAGGGGTTTTTTTAACTGAGATTTTATTTTTAGAGAATAATTGTTTTAGTTGTTGATAGTCAATTACATAGTCTATGTATCTCGAGCTTTCAGCTTCTTGTTTTTTGAAACTGCAAGGTGAGATGAAAATTCTTGTGTATTTTTGAAAATTTTTCTTGCATATCTTTGCCGTTGCAATCATTGGGCTATCAACCTTTACTAAATTATTTTTAAATTGAGGGTAGTTTGCTTCTATAAAATATGTTATCCCTGGGCAAGCAGTAGAAATAAACATTTTATCTTCTTTTAGAATTTCATGATAGTTTCTATTGACCATCTTTGCTCCAAAAGTTAGCTCTGTTACTTTTTTGAAGCCGAGTTTTTTTAATGCCATAATAATTTCTGGATAATCAAATTCTACAATAAAACTTGGGGCTAGCAAAGCTATACAGTCTTTTTGTTTCAATATCTTCTCTATTCTTGGAATGTCGTTTTTCATTTTATTTGTAATAATTTTCCCATGTTAATTTTGCAGCTTGAGTTATTTCTTCCCCGGAGTGGAGTATTCTGTGAATTGTTTTCCTTGTGCCATATAGTGCTATCAATGCAATCAATCCTACGAATGCTAAATAGAAGAACATATATGTGCTACTAATATTCCAAATTATTCCTGCGATTAGTCCGCCCGCGATTACAGTTAATCCTCTTATGAAATGGAAATATCCCATTGCAGTTCCTTTCTGTCTTCCAGATAAATCTGATATTATTGCCTTTTGAACAGGTTCTGTCATTGCAAAAACAATACCGTATAATCCAAATAGTATTCCTACTCCAAGTAAACTATTTTGTGTAGCAAAGCCCAAGCAAACTAGTATAAAAAGAATATATCCTGTAATTAAAATTCTTCTTCGTCCGATTTTGTCGGAAAGTTTTCCAAGCGGCTCTGATCCTAAGGCATATATTAACCCGAAGATAGCATATAGTATAAGTGGAATTATTTTGCTTCCTGTAATTCTTTCTGCTTTTAATAAAATGAACATATATAGTCCAAAATTTGCTAATGAGAATATAGAGATTATGTATATAATTTTTTTAAGTCTTCTATCTAGAATTCCAACACTATCAAATATATTTCTATTTATTTTTTCTGTTTTTTTGTCTTTTACAAAAAGTAATGGAAGTAGGGATAGTGCGGTTATTCCGCCAGCAATAAAAACAATTTTTCTGAAATTCCATTGTAGAAGCCAATAAATTAAA
>CAYYKU010000067.1:0-3573 GCA_964440825.1 Candidatus Woesearchaeota archaeon | reverse complement strand
TAGATTTGAATACTTTACCCATTGTAAGATTCCAATTTCCCTTAGAGGGGGTTTGCATAAACCTTTCATAGTGTCCAAAATCCATGTCGCATTCAGTTCCATCGTCTAAAACAAAAACTTCTCCATGCTCAACAGGATTCATAGTTCCAGGATCAATATTCAAATATCCGTCGCATTTTACTGCTGCACATTTATAATTAGAAGATAATAATTTTCCAATAGAAGCAGCCAGCACTCCTTTTCCCAAACCAGAAATAACTCCTCCCGTAACAATAATATACTTCCGCATTAGTTAAAATGCGTCGATCTATATATAAAAACTAATAGATTAGAATATATATTTTGAATACGAAGGATTATTAAATACACAAAAGCTTTAATATTATACGCCCAAAACGGGGCAAAAATGATTTTTTAAAAATTAGTTTACTATAAAATATATTCCTAAAATTAACAGAGCAATAGAAAACATCTTTAATATAATTGTTTTTTTACTCGTTTCTTCTTTTAATATAGCAGAAAACTTAAAAGAAACTAACAAAGTTATTATTAGAACAAAGAGGGACTGAATTCCTCCGAACGAAGTCACAATTGTTGCAGAACTTAATTTAATCGCAACGTTTCTTAGAGCTACTGCAAATATAGACAAAACAGCATCTGTAAATATAAAAATCAGTGCAATTCTTTTTAGTTTTATAGTATTTTTAGTTTTATTTATTGAATAATTTCTAAACAAAATTAAAGAAGATGCCGCAATTAAAATACCTAACTGAACAAAAGCAAACGAACTCCAATAGTCGTAGTTTTTAAATAAGTAATCTGTAGCTATAAAATAAAATCCTAAAATAAGGTTTGTTAGCACCATATACCAAAATCCTCTTGAGAGTTTTATAGTGCCTTTAATCTTCTTAATTGAAATTAAAAATCCTCCAATCAGCAAAAAGACAAATCCTATTAATTGGGAAGAAGACAAACCGGTATTTAATAAAATTAAAGATAATATTAGAACAAATATTGGGCTAAGATTAAATAAGGGGTTCATCCTAGACACTTCTTCAAATTCAATAGATTTCATGTAAGGTAATAATCCATAAACGAAGAAAAATCCTGATAAGATAGATATAGAAGCAAAGAAAAATCCATGAAAAAATATTGGTTTAAATAGGAAGGTTAAGCATCCTAAAGCTCCCTGTAGAAACATTGTATAAAAAAGATATATTCTTCCATTTATCGAAAATTTTTTGATTGCAGCTCCCTGAATAACTCCTATTAATGCAAACAAAAACATTGCAAAGATTGTTAATACTAACCACAACATAAAGACTATGGGTAATTGTAATTTATTAATTTAACTTTTTCATTATTTCTTTAATTTCATCAATAGTTTTTGTTTTAGAAAGTTCATTTCTAATTTCCTTGGCGCCTTCTACTCCTTTCGTAAAATTAACTGCTTGATATTTTATTTGTCTAAAGAATAATTTATACTTAATAGCTAATTTCAAATAATCTTTGAATCCAATTTTACCTTTTTGACCTAAAAGTTCATAAAAGATATTCGGTTTACCGATTGCTTCTCGCCCCACCATAATAAAGTCAAAATTCTCTAATAAGATTTTTATATTTTTCTCGTTTACATTGCCTGAATAAATTACAGGTAGACAACTCTCACTTTTTAGTCGCATGGCGAACTCTAAATCCGGTTCACCTGCATAGCCTTGTTTTTGGGTTCTCGGATGAATTCCAATCGCATCTACATATTTTTCAGCCATTTTTGCAATCGCAAGTGCCTTTCCAGACTTTCTTAGCTTGATTGTAATGGGTTTCTTCGTGCTTTCTCGCATTACTTTGAGTATTTCCTCAATTGCACCAATATCCTCATGTAAAAACGACCCAAACCCCATTTTCTCTGCTAATGTCGATGGACATCCAAGATTAAAATCAAATAAAACAGCTTTCTTTTCATGTTTTTTAATAAATTCTTTAATCCCCTTCGGTTTTGTACAGAATATTTGTATTGCAGGTTTATCATCAAGATTTATCTTCTGCTTGCTCAAGGGATTTATCATTCCAGTATAAGTCAAAGCACAACCTGCTTTTTTACAAAGAAGTCTAAACGCAATATCATTTGGTTCAAGCATCGGCGCAAGAAATAATCGGTTCTTAGGTTTGAAACTTCCTATCTTATATTTTAATCCCATATTTTTCTGCAAGAGCAAGAAGTTCTTCTTCATTTAGCGAACCATTCATAATGCTCTCATTTATTTTACCTACATCTTCACAGTATGATCTTGCCTTACTTAAAACATTTTTAACATCAGCTTTCAATTCAGGCAATGTTTCACATTTTATTGGAATATCTTTAATACTTCCAATGCTAATTTTTATAACTGGGTTTTTACATGCACTTGTAGTTTCTTTTTCTATTTTATCAACGCTAATTTCAATCTCATTTAATTTAGAACAATCTTTTTGTTCAGCAAGCAAACGGATATTTGTTTGTGTTTTTGCACCTTCTTCTTTTAATACGCTTATAACTTGTGCTGCTTGATATGCACTAACACCAATAATTGCTAACAGTAAAAAAACTACTATTAAAATTCCAAGAAGTATTTTCCCCCAGAGACCTCTTTTATTCATTTAAACCTCCAAACTATATTCATAAACTTGATCATATGGAATATATAATCCGCAAGTTTCTTCTATAGATAATTTCTCCATTATTTTTCTAAATAACCTTATTGAATTTCCATGTGCGGAAATTGCGACATTAACTTTATTTTTTCTAACGTAATCTTTTAAGAATTTAACAAATTCTCCGACTCTTTTTTCAACATCTTTAAATGATTCTCCTCTTGGAGGTTTAATATCCCAACTTCTATGCCATAAATCATATTTTTCAACGCCAAATTTTTTAACAACCTCTAAATGCGTCCTTCCATTTAAATTTCCATAGTTTCTCTCAATCATCCTATCATCGTCAAAAACATGCAAACATTCCGGATGTAATTTGATAACTTCTTTTAAAGTATCTTTAGAACGTGAAAGAGATGTATGAAATGCGACGTCAAATTTCTTGTTTTTCAATCTTTCTGCAACAATTTTTGCATCTTCCATGCCTACTTTTGAAAGCCCAGCATCATACCAGCCAGTAAATTTGCTATTTCTATTAAAATCTGTCTGTCCATGCCTGAACACATAAACTTTACAACTCTTTTTCACCATAGCATTTACAACAAAAAGGACTATAAAAACATTTTTATATCTACTAATGCTCCTATTGTCATGATACTAATGACTATTGCATTAATTATAATCGTGTTATTATTAGTTACGATGATGGTTCATTTAGAACATCTAGAGTTATTAAGAAAGGCGAAGAGCTTAAAGTTTCTTACGGAACCTATGATTATAAGTGGAAGAAATAAATTCTATCAGCTACAAGATTTATATAGCCCAAATACCTAATATTAAAAATGAGGATATACAGTATAAAGCCCAAATTTCAAGAATTTCTTAATCCAGTTAAAGATTTATTTATAAAACTAAAGATTAGCCCCACTGCAATAAATATTC
>CAYYKU010000066.1:0-3632 GCA_964440825.1 Candidatus Woesearchaeota archaeon | reverse complement strand
CCTTATTTCTTGTTATGTCTTCTTTCTTATCTATCATTGTTACCTTGTTACCAGCATCTTTAATAGAAGAACCTAAATGATAGCATGCTAGCTTATCAATAATAAGAAACCGATCGTGAAAATGTTTCGTTTTTTTTACTTCAATATTTTTTCTCTGCAACTGTAATTTCCTTAACGCGTTATTAAAATCACCTACGGGCTTTGCATATAATATAATTACTTTAACTTCGGAGTTTAATGAAGCAATCATACTAAGCACAGAATCGTCAATCCATGGGTCAATTACTATTAATTCGGTTTTTGCGTTTTTCATAATTGTTATTATTATTTGATAAGCATTAAAAACCTCTCCTTTATTAATAAAATGCTCTTTTTTGGTAGATTCCACATGGTCTTTATTCTCGGCTGCAGACACCCCCTTATCGCTTATTTTGACCCAATCATCAGGATTAATCATATCTTTGTATGTGGGGATTAAAACACCTTGGACCTTTAGTTCATCAAAAGCCATACCTGCCTGAGTTCTCTCTCCATCAGTAAATTTAACACCTAAAAAATGCTCAAGAGACCCATTTTGGTATGGCCTTCCCAATAAATTAAATTTATTGATATGCTCTGTGTTTTGCAAAGCCATTTTAACATGTTCAAATATGAATTCTTTTAATTTATCTTTAGCAAATGGTATGAGACCATGTTTTTCTATGGGCTTTAATAAAATAGAGAGCAAATCCGAATCCATTTTCTTCCAATAACTAGACGCTTCTGATCCAGTAAAATCTTTTAAATCATCAAGGAATTCTCGACTAAAAATTACTTCACAACCTCTTCCAACTTTATGATCGATCAGTGTAACTTTAAACATCATGCGTTCAGAGATATAATCAACGCTGTTAATTACTATGTTCTCGTTTATTTCCTTAACCTTACTTTCTACTATATTATAAGCTGGAACTTCGCTGAAATTCATCTCACACCTCTGTTATATGCTCCGAAATCTCAAGGCTTCTTTCTTGCAAATAAAAAATCAGAATAATTAGGGTTACCATCATTAAATGTGTCTAATAAAATTAACCCCTTGCTCTTTAGGAATAAAAAAATAATTTGAATCTTTTTCGATATTAGCCTTTTCTAAAAGCTCTCCGTTTTCTAAGCAGAAAATTTTATATCCTAAACCTTTAAAAAAAGATTCCATTTCTTGTTTCGAACTATTGAATTTTCGTAAGTGTCCATCTTCGACTTCAGATAAAATAATTGGACGATACTTTTTTATTGTCCCCTTTCCTCCATAAAAAATCATCATCTCCGCACCCTCGGTGTCACATTTAATAAAATTAAGTCTATTCAATTTATTATTATCAAAGAAATTATCAACTGTTGTAACTTCAACGGGTTCACAGATAGCATTGGAAACAATTGTATCGCTAATATACGATAACGAGCGCCCTACCCCTCCTGTTGCTTTTATTGGTGAAATCAAAACAGCTTCTTTATTTTCCATCCCTAAAGCTTTTTTGATAATATCAACATTCTTCATCCTAAATATTGCCTTAATCGCGCTTAAAACAAAAAAGCTATACTGCCCAGGCTCAAAACTTATAACTCTCCCACCCTTAACCACCCTTGACATTGGATAAGCATATCGCCCATAGGCGCCACCAATATCTAAACAAACATCATCACAATTAAGAATTTTTTTTAAAAAATAAACTTCTTTCTCAAATTTCTTTCTTGTTATATTACGCAAGGTTACTTTAAAAATCATTGGAGTTGATAAAAACCATATCTTTAGCTTTTTAAATTTTGAAAATGGTTTACATTGACCCCGCTTAGATTTAGCAATTATTTCCTCTGTAATACCATTTTGTTTTAAATAATACCCTTTTTTTATTATTTCACGATACTTGCTATATGCGGCTAATTCATAAAAACCGCTCAAGAAACTTGCAATGAAACCGTAATACCCATCATTATACCCCCTCTTTCTTATGTATCTTCGGAAGAACCTATCAACGGTTCGACGCAGCCCCCTGTGGAGGGGCATATAACGATCATCCAAATACCATTTAATAGCGTCTAGCGTTGTAAGACGGTTTGTCTTACGGATGAAATCTTCAATATTAGTATAATTGTAGTGAGTAATATGATTTCTTAGATCTTTACCTTGCTTGTATCCGGGGACAAGGAATTCGACTCCGGGGTGTACGACATCATAAACACATTCCTTCCATCCAAAATACTTTCTGTTATAAAATCTTATGCTTGGCGCCGGATACCATCCTCCCCATCGCAGCCAGTAGTCCCCGATATAATTCTGTATAGGTATCCAAAACGCTACCTCTTTTTCATCTTTTCTGGAAAATAACTCGTCGATCTCCTTCTTAACTTCAATCGTGGCTCTTTCGTCGCAGTCTAATATCATAACCCAGTCGTTAGAGGCTTTTTGTGCGGCAAAATTACGTTGTTTTCCTTCTAAATCCATTTTTCTTTGAAAAACAACAGCTTTTTTCTCCTTCTTTACAATATCAACCGTTGAATCCATGCTAAAATCATCAATGAATACTATCTCATCAGCCCAATCTGAAACACTTTTAAGGCATTCATCAATATTTTTTTCTTCATTTTTTCCAATAATAACTACGCTAATTTTGGGTCGCATCATACCTCCTGTAAAGTTTAATAATCGGTCTTACTAAAATGGATATCCAACAACGCTTGTTAACCGTCTCATAATCTATCTCGAGTCTGTGTTATTATACCATTGAGGATGTTTTTTACATAGAAGTTATCTAAGATGTCGGACAGGATTTATTAAGTGACGCCTATCACTTTTCACATTCCATCCATCGCCACGTCCTTGTAGCCATAAATAAATGATACTATTTAGGTTCAGATAATCAATCCTTCAATACTCCTCTGGAAAAAGTATGCACGTTGATGATCTGTCTGCTTCTGTAATAATCCAAACCTTTATATTGTCATCATATTTGTACGAAGAAAAAAGTCTTAAGTACTTACCCAAAGCATACTCATTTTCTCTTTTATCTGCTTCGCACAGATCACCCCAATCACCAGATGTATGTCTACCTAGAGATTCCTTGACGAATTTAGCAAATTTATCATCTTCTGCTATTACCTCATTTACCCCTCTAGTACATACGATCTGACCTAATATGAATCTTACCCTTGTAATATCCATGGTTTAATCACCCCTTTTTCTATATAATGTAGTCCATTACCACTCCGTATAGATGACACCATCTGGACTCATACAAGTAAATACTTCACGGTCCTCTAGAAAACGTATTTCCGTAAAAAACTCATTCTCGCCTGTAATAATCATAATCTTTTGATCGTCCCAATATTTGTATGAAACGTAAACGCTTCTGCGATGATTCTGTCTAACAATATACAAAATTTCATCCCTATCAAAGTCACGCAGATTGCGCCAATGCCCAGATGGATGTTTCCTCAAAGACTCCCTGATGAACTTTGCAAATTTATCATCTTCATCCATTAATTTTTTTACCTTTTGACTGTATACCATCCGACCTAATTCTAATCCATTTTCGCTCATCATTTTCTAACCACCCTTTCTTCCTATATGTTATTTTATTGTTTCCCTATGTCTTTTC
>CAYYKU010000065.1:0-3846 GCA_964440825.1 Candidatus Woesearchaeota archaeon | reverse complement strand
AAAGAACTATCAAAATCATTCACAACGTAATGTTCATTAGAATCTGAAGAAGAAACATTTACCTCAATGTTTGTAGCGTTCACAAATGTTCCGTTTGTCAATGTTTGATTTACAAAGCTAATTTGTGGATAAACCGTATCTACAGTTAAAGTTTGATTAGCAGTTATAACATTATTCCCAGCCCAGTCGAAAATACTCCAGAACCAACTATATACACTATCTACTAAATTAACTACTATTCCAACTGTTGTAGAAAGAACTCCAGAATCAAAAGTTGTTTCCGTAGGAGATTTTACTTTGCCAGTTACATATGTTGGACAAGCAGAACCAGTGCAAGTTCCATTATTTACTCCAGTAATATCTACAAAATAAGTACTATTGTCTCCTGAAGAATTATCGAAATGATAACCAGCAACTAATCCAGAATTAAAAGGAGTAATCGAAGTATTCGCATAAAGTCCTACTCCTGAATTGTATAATTGAGATATTTCACTTGCATTAAGGGTTCTATTGAAGATTAAAAATTCATCTATTGAACCATTAAAATTCAGATAAGAAGAACTTGCACCTATCAGATAGTTACCTGTTAAGTTCGTAATGGGATAAAGGACTAATGGTGATGTAGCATTAAGAACTCCATTTAAGTATGTATAAAAAGTATTTGATGAGTGGTTATATACATAAATAATATGATGCCAATTATTAGTAGTTATTGCGGAAGTGCCAATAGTACTAGTATAACTTGCATCAGATAACCTTACTCTTACTCTAAAACTACCCGACTCCATAACAAATCTAAAAGTATTGCTAGTATGTCCCAAAACCCCTCGATTTCCAGTGATATTATTTGTATTAATCCATGCAGAAACTGCAAAATTAGACGCTTCTGTAACTGAAATGCCAACATAATCATCCAACCCATCAAAACTCAAAGCCTTTCCAGAAGTAAATCCCGCCACACTCTGATTTAAAACTAAATCTGTTTGATTGTAAACATACAACGTTCCATTTTTTATTCCAATATTATCTGAAATATTAGCAGTAAAGTTTATTGTTCCATTTCCAGCGAAAGTATTATTCTGAGGATTTGTTATTGTAACAGTTGAACTCACATTATCTAAAATTATTGTTCTTGTAGCTATTGAACTAACTACTCCATACGTACTTGTAACTGTTCCATTCAGATAATACATTGCATTTCCTAAGTTTGTAAAATTAATTCCTCTTACACTTGAAGAATTAACTAAACCTGTCGTATTGTACAAAGTAATATTACTTGAACCATAAAACTGCTCATAATCTAAACTAAAATTAGCATATATCCAATTTTGAGTAGATAAATTTCCGCTAGTCGTATCTCCTGTAAACGTAGGACTAATAGGATTTGAAGAAACATTTAAACTATTCCAAGCAACAGGCGAATAAAACAAACTAGTAGAATTTCCTGCTGTCAAATTTATTTCAGGAAGAATATTAGTTGCTCCATAAACAAAATGATTAGTTCCAAAATCTTGCCACGAAATTCCACTATAATTCCAATTTGCAAGTCCTTTTACATAAAGTTGATTTATTTCAGAAGCCGATAAACTTCTATTGAATATCATTACGTCGTCGATTGAGCCGTTGAAATATCTTGAAAGTGAGCCTCCCCATTTTCCTATTTTGAGTGAAGCAGAACCATCAGTTAAATTATTTGGTATTGTTCCTGCAAAAGTTAAAGCATGGTTGATATTGTTAATATAGATTTTTAATTTATTAGCATTCGTTGCCCCTGAACCATTAAAGACTACAATAACATTATACCATACTCCATTCTGTAGATTAGCTGTTGTTGTGTACCCATTATTATTTCCACCATCATTAATGGCATTTGCAATAAAAATTTGAATTTCATTAGCACTAGAAAGAGCTGATTGAACTGCAAAACTTCCTTGTGTTCGAAAATCCCATTTAGCAATCATGGCTTTTTCAGTAGTAAGAGTATTTGGTTTAACCCAGTAAGAAAGTGTCATTCCAGTTGCATTTCTAACATCATTTAGAGAGGTAGTCGTGTCAACATAATCTCCACTTCCATCAAACCCAAACGAATTATTAAACACACCTGAACCATTTACCAAAGCTCCGTTTGTTAAAGTCCCATCATTTCCATTTCCTGAATAATCATTTGCATTTCCATCTCCTGACCAATATCCAACTAAACCACTAAGATTAAAATTAGAAGCAGTATTCTTAGGAGAATACGAAACTCCATTTGTGCTCGTTCCTGAATTATTCCCAAAATCATCTCTCGGAGATAAAGAGTTAAATGAATAATAACTCACTAATCCAGAGGTTGAGCCATTGTATTTTGTTCTGTTTAAATTATAAATATCAGAGATTTCTAAAGAAGAAAGACTTCTATTGAAAATCATTACGTCGTCTATGGAGCCGTTCCAAACTTGAGAACTAGAACTATAAGCTCCAATAGCATATCCTGTTCCGATATTACTAAGCCCTACATAAGTTCCATTAATAGAAGAAACTCCGTTTCCATAACAACTATAATTTCCATCTTTATAAATTAAAATAATATTATACCAAGTATTAGGCAATATATTGAGCACACACTGTTTAGTCTCAGAATCTCCCAAATCTACAAGTATATCATTTGATGCACTACCTGTTCCTGTATACATATTTAGTCTATTTACATTACTAAATCTGCCCACACTAGCTTTAGTTGCAGAGCTTACAGTATTTGTATTAATCCAAACACTTATTGTCCCATTATTGGAAGATAAGCCTGTATTCTCCCCCGTCACCCTATCATCCACCCCATCAAACCCCGCATATCCTGTCTCATTATATGTCTGATACTCAGATGATTTGTCCCAGAAACCAACTCTTCCTGTTACATTACTACCTAATAGCTTTTCCGTTGTAGTAGTTAAATTAACCAAACCAGCAGGAGTTATCGTTTGTTGTTTAAGTGTTGTTGTTCCAGACGCTTTAAATCTCGCAGATGAATTTGTATAAATTGCTGTGATTTCTTCTTGAGTTAAAGATTTATTGAAAATCATTACGTCGTCTATGGAACCGTTGAAAATCTCAGAGGGTGTTACTGGGCTTCTACCTATATTAACCTTTAATGTAGATGAACATGCATCAGGGGCAGAAGTACTATAATTAACACCATTTATAAAAAAATAAGTTCCCACACCAGGAGTCCAAATACCACAAACATGTTGCCATGTTCCGAAAGATACACTTACACCAGTATTCCAAAAAGTACCTCCTGTTCCCAACTGCCATATATTTTCATTCCACAGTAATCCCCAATCATATCCCCCATTATCTTGAGAAACAATCCAATGATAACTAGCACTCACATTTAGAGGATTAGCCCAAGCACAAATAGTTAAATTTGAACCAGTAAGCATGTTTAGATTTGTATTAACATAATCATCCACCCCATCAAACACACCAGCATTATCATAAACACCTGTCGTCCCATTCGAATAAGCCCCATTCGTATAAGTTCCATCATTATTATTTCCACTCCAATCATAAGCTTTAGTAGCATTATCTCCATCAAAACTCCAATAACCAACAAGCCCGTCATAAGGCGAAACAGAATTATCTATTTGCAAGTGAGTTACATTATTAGGTTCTGTTATCGTATTAGAATCAATTACAGAAGATGTAAACAAGCCGACTAAGTAGGAAGCTCCCCCGACAAGCGTAATAATAGCAACTAAACAAATTGAAATTAAAACTAAGTTTGTTACAAACAACTTTCTAATTGGTTTGTGTTTATTTTTCATTTTTAATCTCCCAGTATCCTCCCTTGTCTGCCCCCGTTCTTTT
>CAYYKU010000064.1:0-3996 GCA_964440825.1 Candidatus Woesearchaeota archaeon | reverse complement strand
TTGCGAAAGCAAAATTACTATTCTAGGCTAAATGTTTAATTTAGACGCAAAGCCTATGCTTAGCTAACATATCTATCAAAAATGCTGCAATTATCAAATCAAAAATAATCCCAATAACCCTAGACAAAACAAGTATTCTTGAGACAAAAAATAAATCAAAAAGAACCCCTATTGCTAAGATAACTACCATCCCTATTGCAGCCCATCTCTTCCTATATGCTAGCTCAACTGCAAAATATATTTCTATAACCGAATAACTAATTAAAAATATCGCAAAAAATAATAAAAATTCACGAGGTACTTCTTTTATGTGAGAAGTAAGAATATTAAACAGAAAATCTTCAGGATCGTGGAGAAGTTCTCTCCCAAATATAAAAAATAACAACTTATGCAAATCTCTGAAATACAAAACTAAAAATCCTAAAATAAGCCTAATTAAACCCGCAGTAAATTTATATGCAACAGTCAAATACAGCCCATCTTTAAAGTCCATTAATAGAAAAGAAATTATTAGTATTAAAACCTATTCAAATAATTTATAAACTATATACTCGAGTAGCTATTATGGCAGAAAAAGTCAATATTACATTCCTAGGAACGGGCTCAGCTGTGCCTACAAAAAGAAGAAACCACCCCTCAGTTTTACTCCAGTATAAAGATGAAAATTTGCTATTCGACTGCGGAGAAGGAACGCAAAGACAATTCAGATACGCAAATCTTAACCCTTGTAACCTAACAAAAATATTTATCTCACACTGGCACGGAGACCACGTTTTTGGAATTCCCGGAGTTCTACAAACGCTTGCGTTAAACAATTACACAGGAAAATTATATGTCTACGGACCTAAAGGAACAAAAAAATTTATGGAACTTTATCAAGAACTATTCGTAAAAGAGGGGGTTTCGTATGAGATAGAGATCAAAGAATGCAATGACGGAACAATCTTAGATGAAAAAGATTTTAAAATTGACTGCATGCAAATGAATCATGATTGTCCATGTTTAGCATACTCATTTACAATAAAAGAAAAGTCAAGAATTGACAAAGACAAACTAAAAAAACTAAAACTTCCGGAAAACTCTCCCTTAATTGGAGAATTAGCAAGGGGAAAAACTATCTCTTTTGGAGGTAAAAAAATAGACGGTAAAAAATTAGTTTATACTGAAGAACAAAAAAAAATAACCTACATTATGGACACACAAGCAAACCCGCAATCAATAGACCTAGCAAAAAATTCAGATATTTTAATTTGTGAGTCTACTTACGGAGAAGAAGAAAACAAAAAAGCTGAAGAATACAAACATATGACAAGCACACAAGCTGCTAAACTAGCAAAGGAATCAAAATCTAAAAAACTAATTTTAATGCACCTTTCACAAAGATACGAAAATCCAAAACATATTTTAGAAGAAGCTAAGAAAGTTTTCAAAGAAACGAAAGTTGCAGAAGATTTAGATAAAATTTCTATTTAAGCACTACGACAGACAACTAGATTAGAAGCATTCTTCCAAGTCCTCTTTTCTGCAACCTCTTATATACAAACAAAAGTCGTAGAAAATTTAAAAAAAGAAAAAAATATATAGCAAAAGCTATCCAAATTTAAACTACACCCCATTTGCTCAAATGGACAAAGTCCAAACTAAACAAGGTATTGCACAAGAACTATTCTGTGCTGTAGCAAAAACCAAATCAGCTAAATGCTTACTTCAAATTTGAAGGAGAGATAAACACAATTGTGTCGCCTCTTAAGAAAGCCAAGCCATAACTTTTTACCATCTGGCCGTTGTCCATCTCTTTAGCATTGTCAATAACCACATTGATGTGGATGTCAAATGCCAACAGAGTGCCAACAAGTTGCTTGCCGCTCTTAAGCTGCACTATGATCTCCTTACCCTTAGAACTATTTAACAAGTCCAAAGGTCGTTCGATTCCGTTAACCATAATTGATTGGATAGATTTTGGTTTTTAAAGATATCTATACTCTGGAGAAGAATAACAAAAGAAAATAATAACCTTTATAAACCAATTTTTCTCACAATAAACTATGGTAAATCGTGGAAGAAAAATCTCTGGTGGAAAGTACCACAAGAAGATGAAGAAGAAGAAATATTCTCGAGTAGGACATGTAAGAGTTGTAAAACTAGGAGAAAAGAAAATAAAAATCAAAAGAGGACTTGGCGGAACCAAGAAAACAGTTTCTCTATCTCAAAATTTTATTAATGTTATCAAAAATGGAAAAGCAAAAAAAGTAAAAATCAAAAACGTAATTGAAACACCATCTAATCGTTTCTTAGCTAGACAAAATATTCTTGTAAAAAGCGCTATTGTTGATACAGACCTAGGAAAAGCAAGAATAACAAACAGACCTTCTCAAGAAGGAATTGTTCAAGGCGTTTTAATTGAGTAAATTTAAATATATAGTATCTTTGTAAATAATATGAACTTTTTTGCACTAGCACTTTTAGCAATTGGAGGATTAACTCTTACAATTGGAGACTTATTTATGAAAGAATGGGTGACTACTAATAAATCTTGGATATATCTTATAGGTATAATTATCTATATTATTGGATTAAATTTTTTAGCCTTTAGCTTCAAATATAAAAATATTGCAGTAGCCACAGTAATCTTTATTTTAATAAATATTACTTCTCTTCTTATCTTTAGCTATTTTTATTTTCACGAAAAATTATCTGTAATGGAAATTGGCGGAATACTTTTAGGAATTGCAGCAATAGTTATGCTAGAACTGGCAGATAAATAATTACTCTTCACTAAAATTAATTGAAGTATTTCCTGTACTTGTGTTATTTGCAGGAGTTAAAGATTCTAAAGTCGGTAAAATATTATCAATAGTCAAAGTATAATTAGAACTCGTGGAAGATGTTCCTACAGAATCAAAAACCTGATATGTCCAAGTATAAACTCCATTGACAAAATTTACAATAGAACTGATAGTAGCATTATATATTCCAGATACAAACGCAAGTGTTGAATTTGAAACAGAAATGGAACGAGAGATAATGCCTGAAGAGTATAGCGGACTGCCAATCAAGGTTCCATTATACCTAGTAGTAATATCATAAGCAATTGCTCCACTCCCTTCATCAAAATGATAGCCTGCAACAAGTCCAGAATTAAATGGTGCGATTGAAGTATCTATATAAAGTCCAGAACCATAGTTATATAATTGAGAAATTTCTGTAGAGTTTAAGCTCCTATTCCAAATAACCACTTCATCAATAGAACCATTTAACAAATCATATGAATATGAACTTAAACGATAAGTAGTTCCAATTATTATATTTCCAGAACCAGAAGCAGGAGCACTGGCAACACTACCTGTCCCATCTAAAACACCATTAAGATATAAATTTGCAGAAGTACCGTTCCAAACAGCTACTGCATGATACCACTGGCTTGCATTTAAAGCAGTAGTTCCAGTAAGAGAAGGACTGACACCACCGCCACGCATGAATAAATTTTTATCTGGATTAGCTATGAAAAACTCCCATACTGCATCATGATTTAATTTTTCAATAAGTCCATAATGCACCTTAGTAGTTTTATCATTCATATAAAACCATAAGCTAATAGTTTGTTGAGGGTTAGTAAAATCTCCTGCAGAATCGCCGATAGTTACATATTTATTAGTTACTCCATCAAACCCTAAAGCCGTTTTAGTAGTATATATTGAGGAAACATTATATAAATCTCCCGAAGAATTCCAAATATAAATAGTTGCATTAGATAAATTTACAGTGCTATTAACACTAGATAAAAGCGTTTGAGTTAAATTATTTGAATAAGTGTTATTTGTAGGAGTTGTTAAGTTCAAACTTATAGTTGCACTAGTAAAACTTATCAAAAATAAAAATACAACTAAATAAATTAATTTCACGCTCATCACCTCTGAATTATCCATCTTACTTTTTACCTTCATAAAGTTTAATTAACTCCAAAATAATTTCATCAAAACTTTGTTTTCTAACAAA
>CAYYKU010000063.1:0-4044 GCA_964440825.1 Candidatus Woesearchaeota archaeon | reverse complement strand
TTGCGAAAGCAAAATTACTATTCTAGGCTAAATGTTTAATTTAGACGCAAAGCCCCGAGAGTAATAACATTTATAAAATACAAATAGTTTATATCAATAGAAAAAAGATGGTGAAAAAAGAGAAGAAGAGTAGTGTGAAAAAAATCGAAGATATTCCTAAAGCTGATTTTAAAAAAATACCTACTATGATGATTGCAAATGATAGGGAAATTGCTTTAGATTTTGCAACAAAGGCATATCAAAAATTTGAGCAGACGATAAAAGCAATAATTATGTTTGGAAGTTCTGCGAAACAAGAAACAAACCCAGATTCAGATATTGATGTTATTATTTTATTAGATGATGTTTCCATTCGATGGGATGAAGAACTAATTGCCACGTATAGGGAAGAGCTTGGAAAGATTATTCAAACAAACCCATATATAAAATCTTTGCATATAAATACAGTTAAACTTTCTACATGGTGGCAAGACTTAATCGCCGGAGATCCTGTCGTATTAAATGTTTTAAGATATGGAGATGCATTGATAGATCATGGAGGATTTTTTGTTCCGCAAAAAGCATTATTGCTAGCAGGGAAAATTAGACCTACTCCAGAAGCAATGTATAATTTATTACAGAGAGTACCTCTTCATTTAAGTAAAGCTAGATCTTCACTTTTTGGAGCAGTTGAAGGATATTATTGGGCTTGTGTAGATTCTGCACATGCTGCTTTGATGTCTGCAAATATAATGCCTCCATCTCCTGAACAGGTTGCTGAAATAATGGAAGAAAATTTTGTAAAACAAAAATTACTTAGCTCTAAATTTGTAGATATCTATTCAGAAGTGCATTCTACTATGAAAGAAATAACTTATGGGAAAATTCCTTCTATATCTGGTAAAAAACTTGATGAACTTAAAGAAAAAACAGATTTATTCGTTGGAGAAATGGCTAAATTAACTGAAAGCCTAATTAAAAAATAAAATTATTTCTTTGCAGCTTTTTCTTTTGCTTCTTTTTCTTTCTTAGCTTTTTCTTGAGCAAATATCTGCGCGGCAGTCATTCCTAGTTGTATTAAAGCTTCTTCTTTTTTAGCTTCTTTAAACCCAGAAACTGTATCTATCAAATACTTTTGTGCTTTTGTAGAATCATATTTTATAGCTTTTACAGGTTTTCCATCTTTCATAGTTGTTTCTTCTGTGTAAAGATTCTTTTTAACGAATGATTCTTCCATTCTTCCTAATTGTATTTGTGCATATTCCATAAAGTGTTTAGCATTTGCAAGTTGTGCATAAGCCATTAAGTATGGATTGTCCTTATGCTTATCTGCATAAGCCTGTGCAATAGCACCAGCGTCTTGATTTTGTAATGCAGCAGAGTATATTGCGTAAGTTTTATCAGAATTACCTATTTGGAATGCTAATTTAGAAAGTGTTTTTTCATCAAACTTAACAACGACATCCTTTAAAGCAGATTCGGTTTTTGTAGCTAAATCTTTTCTTTCCAATGCAGCTGTAGTAGCCATCATTTCTGAAAAACGAGCAGGGTCTTGTCCTAAACTATCAATTCCTGGAACATCTTCTGGCTTTATTCCTTTAGCATTTAAATAAGAATGAAATCCTCTAAGATCATCTGCATAAGTTTGTCTTTCAGCTATTTGACTAGATGCTTGATAAGTTCCTGCAACCTTGAAAATATCTTCCAATGTTACTTTAGGTTTTGTTGGTTTTTCTTCTGCCATTTTGTCTCCTTTTGATAAATTAATAAATGCTAACTAGTATTTAAACCTTTCGGCTGTTGTATCTATACAGGAGTAACACAAAAGAAAGCTTTTAAAAGAACAGTTTTCCATATAAATAGATGAATAGTTTAACACCTATTGAACAAGGATTGGTAAAAAAAACCCGTGAAGCAATGACTACATTAGGTATTCCTGACGAAGAAAGTGGTAAGATCTATATGGCACAAACTAGAGAATTCCAAGAGATAGTTGGAATAACGCAGGAAGAGATATTGGGGGTAGAAATTTACCCTATGATAAATGAAGGGCCGCAAGGAGAAAGACTTCATCCTCCAAGAGTTGCAATAATCGGAACTTGCATTTCAAGACAAGTGGGCTTTAACGAAGAAGCAAGAATAATAAATTTTGTTGCAAATTGCGCGCATGATAGTGGAAAATTAAAAATACAAGACCTTTATCCGGAGAAAAATCCCTTTACACCAGATACAGAAAAATATTGGAATTACATGGATAATTTTAAGAAAAAACATTTAGCTCCTGAAAATATCCCCACTCATTGGGGACTGATGCTTGCTGCAACAATAGAAAGTACACACAGGCATCAAAGAGGAACAAATCATAATAGTCCATATCCAAAGAGATTACTTTTCCCTAGAACGAAAGAAAGTGATTATCTTTCAAAACTCACAGCTATACCTGATTTCTTAGATGCTATTTCAACTAGACCTTCAAAAGGCACGGATAGATATGCCACGCCCGAGGAAGTAATGACTATTGCAATGAAAGAATATGGAGAGTTGAGAATAAATTATAATGGAAAAATATTCCCTAAAATAGATATCTGTGGAAGAGAATTGATAAATGAATTACAGAAAGAAGGATTTGTTGCTAGGGAAAGGCCATCAAATCTCTCTGAAATCGATTTTAGAATGAACCCGTTTGTAGGATTAGAAATTAAATAAAAAATTACTTTTGAAGAACGGTTCTTCTTGGAGTAGTATTCTTCTCATGTTTAGCTTGTTGAGTTTGCTTTCCAGCTTTTGCTTTTGCCTTATTTTCCTTTACTCCAGCTTCTTGAGTTGCTTTTTCTTTTTCAGCTTCATCTGTTTTCTGTTCTTCTGTTTTTACTTTTTCAGATTCTTCTGTGTGATCATTCTTTTCATCATGGCTAATATTTGCTTTTGTAACTTTGGATGCTCTCTTTGCTTCCCTCTGCATCTTGAATTCTAAGATCTTAGGCATATCAGCTAATTTTACTTGAACAATACCATCGCTCATCTTTGTCGCTATAACTTTAACTTTGTGCAAAGGATTCTTAATTCCCCTGTGCCAAATTTGTTCATTTAAGTACATATCAACTTTAACTTTTCTAACATCTCTGTCTTCAACTTTCATGTGTTTTGCAATAAATTGTTTTAAAACTAAAACTGCTTTCTTTGCTTTTCTATATGAAGGGACCTTTAGGAATCCTCTTCTCATTGGAACAACATATTCTCTTGTCAATTCTACTTTGTTTTCTTTGTTTTCTACCATATCATTATCCTAGGAAATCCTTCCTCATATTTCTTGGTTTAATTTTTAATTTTCTATGTCTCCAGTTTCTCTTTACATGAGTTATTGCAGATGGGTGAACTTTCTTACCAGTTCCAGCTTTTTTAATAACAGCCCAAAATGGTGCCCATTTTGTTCTTTTACCCCATTTATCTAAATGTTTCTTCTTACTTTTTTGATTATGTTTTAATACCATTACTCTTCGTCCTGTGCAAATTGCTCTTCATTTAATTCTTCTTGAACTTCAACTACTCTTTCTTTACCCACATAACTGCTTAAATCTACTGCAGAAACTTCTGGAACTTTAATAGCATCTAAGAAATCTCTTCCTTTCTTTGTTAATCTTCTACCAAATTGCTTGTCTTTTACTTTTTCTACAAGTCCTGCTTTTTCGGATTGTTGTAACATAAGTCTAATCATTTTACCAGAAGATTTCTTGAACTTAGCAGGTCTAACTCCTCTGTTCTTTCTTCCACCGTATCTTGTTCTAAGTCTTTCAACTCCAACTACGCCGTTTAAATATAATTGTCTTAAAATAGAAGCTGTTCTGATATACCAAAAATCTGGGCTTTCAGGAACTCTTTGCTTTGAAACACCAGATCTTACAAATAAACTCCATTCAGGTGCTTTAATTTCTGGAAGTTTCTTTAACTCTGCAACTAAAGCTACATTTAATGCATGTGGGTCTTTTGAAAATATTTCTCTTGCCATTTTTTGTATTTGTGCTCTTCTTTAAGAAGATAAATTGTCAACGTTTTTCAACGGACTTT
>CAYYKU010000062.1:0-4092 GCA_964440825.1 Candidatus Woesearchaeota archaeon | reverse complement strand
AATATTTTTTTATGGCTAAGAAAAAAGGGGTTGAACATCATGAAACTTCCGAGGAAGCTAAAGAATCTAAGAAATCAAAATTTGATTTTTCTAAGGTAAATTATTGGATGGTTGCTACAGTTATTTTAGCTGTTGTTTTGCTTGTAATGGTTTCTTTTAATTCATTTAATACTATATCTAAGAAGACTGCAGGTAATAAAGCAATTGAACTAGCTAATATGTCTGGCTTATCTTTAACTGTGGATGGTGTGGAAGATATGGGGAATTTTTATGGTGTTAACTATACTATACAAGGTCAACAGCGTGTTCTTCACATTACAAAAGATGGAAAATATCTAGGTCAATTGAGTGAGTTTCCAAAAACAACAACTTCTGTAGATTCTTCTGATAATACTCCTGCTGAAGTTCCTAAATCTGATAAACCTAAAGTAGAATTATATGTATGGGGATATTGTCCCTATGGTGTTCAGGCACAAGGTCCTATGGCACAAGTTGCTAATTTATTAAAGGCAAATGCTGATTTTGAAGTAGTTCCATATTATGATGGTCATGGTGCTTTTGAAACTCAACAGAATAAAATACAACTTTGTATACAAAAATTAGCTAATGACAAGTATTGGTCTTATGCTGCTAAGTTTGTAAGTGATGTTTATCCTAAATGTAGTACAAACAAGACTATCGATTGTGATAAGATTGAATCTACTAAGGTTATGAAAGCTGTTGGAATTGATTCAACAAAGATCATGTCTTGTGTAAGTACTGATGGCGACTCTTTGTATTCTGCTGCTCAAGCAAAGGCTCAACAAGCTGGTGTAAGTGGTTCTCCAACAGTTACAATCAATGGTGTAATTTCAAATGCTGGAAGAAGTGCTGAGGCTTATAAGACTGCAGTTTGTGCTGCTTTCAATAATGCTCCTTCTGTTTGTTCAAGTGCTTTAGATTCAACTGCTGCAGCTGCTGCAGGAAATTGTTAAATATATTATATTTTCTAAGACAATAATTCTTATAAAGCTATTAATTTAATTTTATTTATGCAACATGTTAGTTTTGGTGATTTAGATGAAGTGCAAAAAAAGCTAATAGTTGAAGCCGAAAATGTTATGACTAATGCGTATAATCCTTATTCTAACTTTTATGTAGGTGCTGCACTTCTTTCCTTGGATGGAAGAATTATTTCTGGTACAAATGTGGAAAATGCTGCTTATGGTTCAACAATTTGTGCTGAGAGAGCTGCAATAGTAAAAGCTAATTCTGTGAGGATTAGGACTTTTGAGAAGCTAGCTATTATTGCGCGTGGTGCAACATTTAATACTACTGAAGTAACTGCTCCCTGTGGGAGTTGCAGACAAATGTTATTTGAGTCTTCTCAGGTTTCAGAAAGAGACTTGGAGGTAATTTTGTCAACAACTCAGAAGGATAAAATTATTATTACTACAATTAGTGAGCTTCTTCCATTGGGTTTTGGTCCTAAAGAGTTAGGAATCGATATTAAAAAATATCAGTAGTTTATTAAATTAAAGTTGTTTTTTGTAAATATTCTACTTCTTCTTCTGTCAGTTTCAGTTCTTTAATTATTGTCTCTTTATTGATTATTTGTTTGATTAGTAAGAAATCTTTCATAGCTTCTTTTATTGATGTGTGGCAGTGTTTTGCATACTTTTCACAAATTGTCTTCTTTTTCGCAGCTCTTTGGTTTTGCAACCATATTTTTAGAACTCTGGAAGGTTTTTTATAATTTGTCCAACCAGTCCTATTATATTTTTTAGAAGCTGCAATTCCTGCTCCTAGGAAAAAGTTTTCATAAACTAAAAATCTCCAGTGTTGTTGCCTATGGATTCTTCCTCTAAATACGTCTGCTTTAGAAAGTGCATCGAAAGCTTTTGCAAGTTCTATTCCTCGATATTCATAGGGGATATTTTCTTCTATCCATAAAAATATTTCGTCTGCACTTAGATTTACTTCATCATAAATCATAAGCATCTTAGTATCTATTTGTGCATTTTTGAAAACATATTGTAGGGCATTGAATACGGAAAGTTCTTTGTTTCTTTCTCCAACTTCCTTGATGATTGTTTTTTCATCCATCCTAGAAAGGATTTGTAAATCATTAAGTGCTGCTCTAATGTCTCCTCTTGCTTTGATAGATATGGAAGTTAGGACATCATTGGAAACGAAGATGTTTTCTTTTACACATATTTCTTTTAAAATTTGTAGGACTTCTTTATAGTCAATTTCTTTTAGTTGGACTAGTTCACTTTTTTGTCTAAGTAAGTTAAACTTCTGTTGCCAAATGTCATTTGCAGTGATAATTATTGGAAAAGATGATTTTTCTATCAATGCTAGTAATTCTGTTAATCCTCCTCTATCTCTTGTAGAGATTCCATCAACTTCATCAACTAAAATTATTTTGCTTTTTTTGAATAAGCTTTTTTGCTGAGAGGCAGGGCCAATTATCCCTGCAACTTTTTCTTTATTTCTTAAATCTGAAGCATTCATTTCTAAAATTTCTGCATCATGTTCAAATGCAATTGCATAAGCGAGGGAAGTTTTACCTATTCCTGGCGGGCCATGAAGAGTGATTGATTTTTTCTTCGGAAAACTTCTTAAGAATGATTTAATCTTGTCAATAGCCATTTCTTGTCCTTTAACATCTTTAAAGCAAGAAACTCTATATTTTTCACACCAAGGAAGATTTTCAGGATTGATCATGTTGTAGTTCCTCCGTGCCTTAACTCTTTTGTTTTTTTAGCAAAAGTTTCTGATTGTATAATTAAACATCTTGATTTGTTTGGAACGTATGTTCCTAAATAAGGTATTTGGATGCTATCCTGTTTTAAATTTCTGATTGCGTTATAAAATTCTTTTGTTCTATTATAGTCTGTTCCATTAAAATATTTTTGAAAAAAATCTTGTCTTATACTTATTGTGCTTGTTTTTATTGGTTGTTCGAAGGCGGGTGCTTGCTCTATTCTGTCTCTTGAGTCTCTTAGTAATTGTCTTAGATTTTTTCTTATTATAAGATATCTTGTATCAGATAGAAACATTTTACTTCTTCCCGACGATGTTTGCGCCAGAATTTAATCCACCGCCTTGACCTGCTAAAATAAAACTCGCTAATAAGGCTTCTAATTGGATAAATTCGTCAGAACCTTCTACTAATCTAAATTCTGCTTCTCCTGTTTTTTCAGTTAATCTGACTTTGATTTCATTGTCAATTTGTAAGTTCCAAATTTCTTTCTGAATTCCTTTAATTACATCTTGTCCGGAAATAGATTCTTTTAGCATTATATCTAATAATTTTTCTCTTGCTCCTTGAAAGTCTCCAGCTAATGCATAATCTAAAACTACTTTTATATCAGAGGGTTTTGCTTTAGATACTATTGTGTTTACTAAATCAGGAGTAATATTTGGGGAAATTGCTGCGGTTGCCTGTAAGAAATTGATAACTCTCCTACAATCTCCTTCAGATGCTTCGTATATTGTGTCAAAAGCATCACTTGTGATTGTCAATCCTTCATTTTGTATTATATATTCGACTCTTCTTTTGATGTCTTTTTTTTCTAATAACTGGAATCTGAAGACTACACATCTTGATTGAATAGGGTCTAAGATTTTTGATGAATAATTACATGAAAGGATGAATCTACATGTAGCAGTTGAGTTTTCCATTGTTCTTCTTAAAGCCTGTTGTGCTTCTCTTGTTAAAGCATCTGCTTCATCTAAGAAAATAACTTTGAAGGGGACATCGCCAATTGCTTTAGTTCTTGCAAAATCCTTTACTTTTTGCCTAACAACATCAATACCTCTTTCATCAGAAGCGTTTAATTCTAAGTAATTTTCTCTCCAAGCATCACCAAATAGCTGCTTAACTGTAATTAGGGCTAAAGTTGATTTTCCAGTGCCTGCAGGCCCTGCAAACAATAAATGAGGTATATTCATGGAGTTAACTAGTGATTTAACTCTCTTTAGAATTTCTTCTTGACCTACAACCTCTTCAAATTTCTTTGGACGGTATTTCTCTGTCCATACATCACTTGTCTCCATAATAGTTTTTCTTCTTGGAGCTTTATAAGCATTTATATTCTTAAGCAG
>CAYYKU010000061.1:0-4203 GCA_964440825.1 Candidatus Woesearchaeota archaeon | reverse complement strand
GGAAAAATTAGATAAAGTGCAAGAATTACTAAATTCAATACAATAATTATTGATTTTAAATTATTTAAAAAATATTAGAAATGTTTTTAAATGATATATATCTAATATATATTAAGCGCATAATTCTTCAGAAACATTTATAAAGTAAATATATATCTTATATATATGAGCTCAAAAAGTAAAGAAGGGGGAGAAATAGTCATAAAATTTTCTGGAAGTGAAATTATCGACAGAGAAGTCTCCAAATTTGGAACTGGTGCGCATGTTATTGTTCCAAAAGAATATGCGGGAAAGCATGTAAAAATAATTTTTGAGGAGATGAAAAAATGAGAGAGGTAAAATTAGTTTATTTAGTTTTAGGGATTTTATTTTTATCTGCTAATGTTTTAGCTGCTCCAGGTTCTGGAGGAAATATTACTCATGACGGTAATTATGTTGTCCATACTTTCTTATCTAATGGAACTTTTACACCACCTACAGGAGTAACTAATGTTTCTGTTTTAGTTGTTGCTGGCGGCGGAGGGGGTGGGGCGCCCTGGGGCGGAGCGGGAGGAGGAGCAGGCGGTTTAAATTATACTAATTATTCTATTAGTTCTCAGAGTTATACTCTTATTGTTGGTACAGGAGGAGCAGGAGGTTCTAATGGGCAAGGGTCTAACGGAGGCAATTCTTCATTTGGAAGTATAGTTGCAATTGGCGGGGGCGGAGGTGGCGGATATAGTTCCTACAGTGGTAAAAATGGCGGTTCTGGAGGTGGAGCAGAAGATGTAGGTAGGGGGGGAATAATTGGATTAGGAACAAATGGACAGGGCTATAACGGAGGACAAGGTACGAGTGATGGAGTATCATATACTATGGGTGGGGGCGGCGGAGGAGCAGGAAGTGTGGGAGGAACTAGTTCCGGAAGTTCTACTGCTGGAAATGGTGGAACAGGAATTAATATTTCGATAAATGGTTCTATTTTTTGTTATGCTGGCGGTGGGGGTGGTGGAAATGATGGTGCAAGCGGTAGCGCAGGAATAGCTGTTTGTGGCGGAGGAGCGGGAACAAAGAATGGTGCAGGAGTTTCTGCAACAGCTAATACTGGTGGCGGCGGAGGCGGGGGTGGTGGAAATCCGGGAGGGTCTGGAGGTTCTGGCATTATTATTGTGAGATATTTAGAAACAAGTTATATAGTAATAAATGCAAATACTCCTGCCAATAATAGTTATTCAAATTCTTTAACTCAAACATTGTCTGCTAATATTGATAGTACTCTTAACTTATCTAATGCAACAATTTATGTTTGGAATTCTTCAGGTTCATTATATAACGAGGGATCTTATATGTACGATACTGGAAAAGCTTTAAGGTTTGATGGAAGTAATGATTATATTACTACCGCTACAATTAATCATAATATTGGAACTGGAAATTTTGCATATTCTGCTTGGGTTTACCCACTTGCATATTCTGGTTCTCCTACAGGTTCAAGCATAATTGCAAATGGCAATTATTACCCTTTGATTTACATAAATACTAAAAACCTTTCTATTTATAGTGGCGGAGGAACTGATTTGAAATGTAATGTAAATTTAAATAATTGGAGCCATATTACCGTAACTAGAACATCTGGAATAATAAGAGGTTATGTTAATGGCATTATTTGCCCTATTAATCCTACCATTGCTACATCTTATGCAAACGCAGGCCAAGCTATTGGTAGAAACGGCGTATCTACTACTGGCGATTATTTCAATGGTTCGATAGATCAAGTGTTATTTTTCAATCGATCTTTAAACTCAACAGAGATTTCCCAGTTATATAACTCCGGAATGGGCCTTTATGCAAATACTTCAATAGCTCCTTTTAATTCAGGTTTAGTTGTAGGTTATCATTTTGATAATGATTCTACAATTGGGGAAAATAATACTAATTTTGTAGATATAAATGGAGCATATAATGCAACGTGTTCTGGTGTAAACTGTCCAAATTATACTGTAGGTTTTCTTAGAGGTCCAGCTTTCTTAACTTCTACAATTAATTTTACTATGGGAGTATATAATGCTACTTTAGGATCAATTATAAATTTTATAAATGGAGTTTATACTTGGGCTTATCAAGTATTTGATTCTGCAGGTACTTCTTCTATGATGTCTAATTATACGCTCAATATTGACACGATTTCGCCAACATTCGTATCTCTCAGTCCTGCAAATAATACTCTTACAAGAAATACATTAATCACTTTTAATATAAATATCTCCGATGAAAATGGAATAAAAAATGCAACATTAAATATTTTTAATTCTGGGGGAGAAAATGTTGCTTTAGAAAAAACAATTTATGATTATACAGGAGAAGACCAAAGATTCACTGTTCCAGAAGGAGTTACAAGTATTAGTGTTAAAGCATGGGGTGCTGGCGGTGGAGGATATAACTACGCAAGTAATGCGAATAAGGGAGGAGGAGGAGGTTATTCAAATGCTGAATTAACAGTTACACCTGGAGAAAATTTAACAATTGTTGTTGGAAGCGGAGGTTCTGTTTGTCCTAGTGCAACAAATCCCGGAGCAATTGTTTATGGCGGCGGAGGCCAATGCGGGGATTTGGGTTACGGAGGCCAAGGAGGAGGACTATCAGGAGTCTTTAATGGGAGTGAAACTATTTATTTTAATTCAACTAGTCAGTCAAGGACTCTTATTATTGCCGGAGGTGGTGGTGGTGCAGGGGCTATGGGGGGTGTTGGCAATATTGGCGGTGCAGGAGGAGGATTATTCGGAGATGCAAGTAATTGTTCCGGAGTTAATGGTATGCCTGGAAGCCAAACATCTGGAGGCATAGGTTATGGAGTTAATGGCTCAGGTAGTGCACTTAGGGGAGGTAGAGCTTCAGACTCTGATGGCGGGGGAGGAGGAGGAGGAGGTGCAGGATATTTCGGTGGCGGAGCTGGAACAAATGGTGCATCAGGTACCTATGGTTGTGGAGGCGGAGGAAGTGGTTATGTCATAACCGGGACTACTACTGCTGGAAATGGACAAGATCCTGGAAGCAAAGAGGACATAGACAGAGGCACAGCAGGCATTGGAGGAAATACTAATGTTGCAGGAAATAATGGTAGAGTAATAATAACTTATTCAAAAATTAATTATTCTAATTCTGTATTTAGTGAGGATCTAAAAAATGCAAATATTACTGCAACTACAAGTCTAAGTGACGGAAATTACACTTGGTTTTTTGAAAGTTACGATCTTGCAGGTAATTACAATGCATCTGAAAATTCAACTTTAGTGGCAGATGTAACTTCTCCACAAATTAGTTTTGCAACTACTAATGGGACTGGAGGTAACATAACTTATGATGGAAATTACACAGTCCATACATTTTTAACTAATGGAACCTTTGTTCCTCCCGTCGGAGTAACTAACGTTTCTATTTTAGTTGTTGGTGGTGGTGGTGGTGGTGGAAAAGCTGAACCTAGCAGATGGGGAGGTGGAGCAGGAGGCGGCGGGGGCGGAGGAGCTAGTGGTGGGAGCTTCGATAAATCATCTGCTACATTTGAATTAGTAAGAGGCAATAATCAAGAGTTTGAATTAATACTGGAGAATAAACTATCTAATCCAAGGAAAGATATTACTATTACAGTTAAAGGAAATAACTCGCAGTATGTTATACCTTCACCTAATTTGATAACTTATTTGGGAGCAAAGAGTAATGAAACTATAAATTTCTTAATTAATGCACCGTCATATTTTGCATCTGGTAAGTATTTACTTGAGATTACTTTCACAGGAACTATTGAAGGAAATACTTCAACTAAGTTTACAGAAATAAGATATGTAACATTAATGATTTTAGAAATGAAGAGAGCTACTGCTGATGAATATTTGAATAATTCATTAGAAATATTGAATAAAATGACTTCTTCAGGATTAATATTAGATGAAGTACAATCAATATTAAATTCAATGAATACGAATTATGAAAATTTAAATTTTATGAACTTAAAAGAAGAAGCTGCTAAGATAACTGAGATTTATACTGCTGCTAGGGAATATGTTAAATTGAGAGATGAATTGAATCAGTCGATGATTGAATCAGAGAAGAATGGAGTGGTTACTTCAGAAACAAAGAAATTATTCCTACTAGCTGAAATCTTATTTAATAGAGGAGATTATGTTGCAGCTTATGAAAAGATGAAAGAAGCTAAGACAAGTTATTTAC
>CAYYKU010000060.1:0-4549 GCA_964440825.1 Candidatus Woesearchaeota archaeon | reverse complement strand
TTCCTTTTTCTTCAACTTTCTTTTTCCAAGAAATAAACCTTTCTTGGTTTTTGTAAGGGTCTCGCTTCATGTTTGTTTGAAGGCAAATTTGTTTAAATTCATCTGCCACCGATTTGGTGCGTCCCCTACAAATTCCAATTTGGCTTTATGCTCCCACCGACATGACGGTCTTATCTTGGTTAAAGAAGATGTAGCGGGTACAAACACACCCGATGCTTTTTAAGGTATTTTCGTTTAAGATAAAATGAAGTTTGATCCATATAAACACAAAGAAAGATACACTATCTGGAAGGAGAAGGTAAAAGACGGAATTCCATTTGTAGGAAAAGAAAACTCAGATTTAATTCTTCAATATGTAAACGATATGGAGAGAGGTCTTAATGTTGCAGCAAAAAGCAGTAAGGGAGCAAGAAGCTTTATTAGATTAAACACGCTTAGGGAAAAAATGTGTTTCTTTGGAGTAAAATTTAAAGAATTGTACAAGATAGAGAATCTTACTAGAGTAACAGAAGACCAATTAGTGGGCTTTTTTGCTGACATGAAAAGTGGCATAATCAAAACTAAGAGCAATCTAGTTTATCGTTCTGTAGACACCTATTCTAAGGTCTTTAAGGCATTCTGGCACTGGTGGATGAAGGTTAATAGGAAAAGAGATGTTGAAATAAAAGACATCACACTTGATTTGGACACGAAACAAGAAAAACCTGATTGGGTTTACCTAACCGAACAAGAAGTGAAGTTAATGGCTCAAGCTGCAAAGTATGAGTACCGTGTTCTTATCATGTTTTTATTTGATACAGGCATTAGGGCTCCGACCGAGTTGATGAATGTTAAAGTTTCAGATTTTTATAATGACTGCAAAGAACTTCAAATAAGACAGGAGACAAGTAAGACATTTGGAAGACGAATTAAGTTAATGTTGTGTTCTGGTTTGATAAAAGATTATATCCAAGTGAAGAAGTTAGAATCTCCAGATTTTTTATTTACAATAAACCCTGGTGCAGTCAACCAATATCTAAAAAGAATATCTGAAAAACTATTTGGAAATAAAGTAAGCCCTGCTGGACAGAAGTACTCTGACCTAACAATGTATGATTTCAGACACTGTGCCTGCTGTTATTGGCTTCCAAGATATAAATCTGAATCTGCTTTAAAATATAGATTCGGTTGGAAAAAATCAGACAAGATACACTATTACTCTGAACTTTTAGGGATGAGCGATACAATATCCGAAGAAGACTTGTTTATAGACTCTTCAAAAACAGAAGTAGAAAAAAGTCTTGAGATTACCAAAAATGAAAACCAACTTCTTAATGAGAAACTTATGAACATGGAAGTACAGATGGCAAGAATAATGGAAATGGCAAAGCAGTTAGAAATTAGTTAAAGGATTTTTGAGAGAAGAGTGTTTGGAGTTGTTTAAGAGATAATTTCAATCCTAACTTCAACTAAAGTTCCAGACTTGAGATGTTCTTGTAAAAGTGTTGGAATTATAATTACAGCTTGCCTTCCATGTTTGGCTATTTTTTTGGTAATGGTGAAGGTTGTCATGTTATTTTAATCTTATTTTTCTAAGTAAATAGGGGGCTACTTCTTCTGGGCTTACATCTCTCTTGCTTAAAAGAGCTTCAACTACTTCTCGCGATGGTTGATATGCGAGCATTCTTTTTGCCAAAATCGAGCAGTGTGTCTTATCTGAGGTTTTCCCATATAGCATTTGAGGCTCATTCTTTAAGTCTGGACATTTAGACATCATTTTAACCATAGTCATTCTTATTAAATTTTCTCGTGTGGGGCGAATGCATTCTCCTGGAAATTTAATCAATCTTATACCCGAATCGCAATAAAAATAATACTCTTGATCTGGATTTATTTTTGCCTTTGCCATTAATTCTTTTCTATCTCTAATTAAATCTTCTAAGGAAGCTCTTGTTTCTGTGCCAAATGGAGGAGTTTGTTCTTGGATACTCAAGAAGTTTACGAATAAATGTTTATTATCTTGCATTATACAAGATTCTGCTCTATCTTTGTTATCGGAATGTTTGATTAATTCTACCCATTTCCAATCTGGACGATTCAAATAGTAATTTGCTTCTAAACGAGGTTCTTCTAAGGCGTAATCTCCTATAAAAAAATTGAAAAATAAATTTCTTAGAGCTTCCTGAGGAGACTCTTTGCAAAATCCTATTTCAGAAACAGTACGTTTTCTTGCTCTATAATGTTCGTTGCCAATTCCTATTTCCTGTTCCACAAATTCTATTTTTGTTGACATATTGGACCCTCACAAGGTGGATTTCTTGATAGTTGATTGAATTTTCTTTGGGAGATATCCCAAGTAACTCCCGAATTATATGAGCGTTTATCTTCGAAATCAAGTGCAACCTCGCAAACTCCTTTTTTGCAAAAGCCCGGAGTAACTTTAATAACTAATTTTTCAAGGGGAGCAGTAAATACCCATAATCCTTCTCTTTCCCACATGTTGTGAGAATCTTTGACTATTCCAAAAATCTTTCCAGATGTTCCCTCAAAAGGCATACGCGGATTTTCTTCTTTATTATATTCACTAGTATAAGATATTCCTTTAAAAGAAAATGGAGCAGGTACAGGACCAACTAATAACATTCTATATTTTCTCATTTTTGTGTACTTTGTTTTATCTTGTAATTCAAAATCTCTTGCCTTAAGATAATGACATCCTTGGATAGTTGGGGAATTCGAAGGCACAGTATTCCTACCTCCGCCCGCATAGACAGATTCACTCCAGTATCTTAACCCATATCCTAATTTTCCGTATAGCCCTGGAATCTCAATCGGAGTAGCTACTAGTTGCGTGTGATCTTCTTTTTTTAATCCTTCTTCAAATTCCTTGATTTTATTCTGAAAATAATCAGAGTAAAATTTTCTTACAGATTCTATTGCTTCTTCCTTGCTTTTTGTTTCGTTTGTCATGTTCTAATTATAAGTTTTACTTATCAGTAGTAATACTTTACCTATAAATAAAACCTTTTACATAGTATTTTTCATAATAGGTAATATTTATATAGTATTTACCTTTATGTTAAATATGCTCAAATTAGACTTAAAAGACAGAAAATTACTCTATTGGTTAGATCAAAATAGCAGAGCCACGAACAAAGAGCTAAGTAAAAAAGTAGGTTTAACAGAGCAAGCAATAGGATATAAAATAAAAAAGCTTCACGAAGAAGGAATAATAAAAAACTTTGTTACATTTCTTAATACTTTGAGTCTTGGCTATACTCATTATAAGGTTTTTGTTAAATTAAACAATCTAAAGCAAGGCCAAGAAGAAAACATAATAAAAAAACTTATAGAGAATCCTAATATCAGCTGGGTTGTTCAAACAAGTGGAAGATATGATCTTAGTTTTTCTGTTTTGGCTAAAACCCCTAGGGAGTTTATTGAAATATATGAAAAGCTTGAATCAAAATTAGGAAAGAATATTGTAGAAAAAAACGTAGTGATTAATACGAATTCGCCAGGATTTACAAGAAATTGGTTAATTGATGAAAAGAAGTCAAATATGTTAGAATACAAATCAAGCAAAGAAGTAATGCAAATAGATGAAATTGATAAAAAGGTGATTGGAGCGATATCTCAAGATTCTAGAAAAAACATTGTAGACATCGCTCAAGAAATAGAGGAAACAGTTGATATAGTCAAATATAGACTTAAGAAATTAAAAGAGAATAAAGTAATAAATGGATTTACGATACAGATAGACTTAGAAAAATTAGGTTATGAGTATTATAGTGTTTTTCTTAATATGCATAATTTAAACGAATCCATAATCAATAAAGTTGTAAGTTATGCCGAGAACCATCCAAATATCTTATTTGTCGTTGAAGTTATAGGAAATTATGACTTGCAATTGGAACTTGAAGTAAAGAATTATCTAGAATTTGAAACTATTCTAAAGGACTTCAGAAAGAAATTTTCAGAGAATATACAAAATTTTGAGATATTAAGGGTTATAAGAGAATACAAAGACAATTTTTATCCATTCTAATCTTCTCTGGACAGGATATCAGCTGATCATCTCCTCAACTTCAATTTTGTAGGTATTAATTGCAGACTTGCCTAGAATCTTTTCTATCTTTTCGGTTATATCTCTTAGCTCTTTATTGTCTTTAGCATAAAACGCGTAATATAAATTAACATATCCAACCGCCTTAATGATAATTCCAAATCTTGGGTCAGATTGAGCATATTTAATAAATTTTTCAATTTCATTATTACTCGAAGGATTTATTCTAGAAATAAAAGCATCCTCTTCCAGTCCCAAGTATAGAGGTATTTAAAAAGCTAAACCTCTAAAAAAATAAATAAGGAAAATACGTTAAAAAACAACATTACTTTAACATAAGATAATATTTCACGTCAGGTTTGAAAGTATTATACTTTATGATTTTAGAGAGACGAAAACACATCTCCCTGCAATCATAAGATAATATACGCTCCCACCGAGATTCGAACTCGGGTTTCCACCGTTCCCCGCATCACCTTTGAAAATTCTAGATGAACTCTCGCT
>CAYYKU010000059.1:0-4613 GCA_964440825.1 Candidatus Woesearchaeota archaeon | reverse complement strand
CATGACATGAAAAGTACAGAATTTAAAGCAACACTCGGAAACTATCACTACCTATTTTACTCTGAAAATTTTATGAGTCATAGAGTTTGGGAAGAAAGGAAATAAGTTTAAACAATTATCTAAACGCCCCGAGCTGGACTCGAACCAGCGACCCCATGATTTCTACATCGATATATAACAGTCATGTGCTCTACCGGCTGAGCTATCGAGGCTTATTATCTGTAAAAAACGAGGTTATTTAAACATTACTCTCTCAAGTTCTTTATAGTCAAATAGCAAGTTTTTCTCAATAGAAGTATAATATTTTTTCAATTTTTCAGGAATAAATACATAAACTTGATAATTTTTCTTTAAAGAATTTATCTTCTCTACTAATTTGGGAGCTTTATCGTAGCCTCTCCACATAGTACATTCGATTACTATGTTTTCTTTTATTAAGAAATCAGGGAAAAAATATTTATCCCCAATGTTAATCAAAGGTTCATAAAGATATTCTACATTTTTATCGAAAAAGAAATTAGCAACATCACGTTCTAATAAATTTCTAACTTTCTCACCTTTTTTAGTAGTATATTTATAATCGGCTATTTTTTTAAAACGATTATATTGAATCAAATAGTATTCTTTAGGATTATCTTTTTTCATCCTTTTGTGCCATGCAGAAAAATCATTGCCAGACAATGCTAGCTTTTGTCTAGCAAATTTTAATTGATCATTTAATACTCCATGTAATAACTTACTTTTTACACAACCCTCCCCGCCAAGTGATTGCCTCCAATTAGAAGATAACTTATTTTCTATCTGTTTTTCATCTAGAATAAAATCAGTATATTTACAAATCTTACGCAAATTAACACATGTAGGAAATATTTTTTCCTGTTGATAATAACCTACTGTAGTTTTAGGAATTTTGAGTAACTTTGCAAGTTTTCTAATGCTCCCTGCTTTAATAATTGCTTTAGAAAGAATTTTATTTAAGACACCCTTCTTTAATTGATAATACATAATAAAAATTATTAAATTAGATATATAAATGTTTCTAATGTGCTAAGCTAAAAGGACAGTTTTGTCATCAGTTATCTTTTTATATCCTTAAAACTTAATTAAAATATGAAAAAACAAAAATACAGGTATGATTGGTACTTCCTAGGAACAGCCCTTTTATTCTTTATTCTTAACGGAATCTATGGCTATGAATTATTTTCCCTTGTAGCTTGGACAATGATTATCGTAGAAATCTTTTATATATTTATTAAAACATGGTAAGCCAAACCGGAGTCAGTCCTGCGGGCCAGAAAGTTCTTTTAGCCTTATCTGGAGGAGTAGACTCAAGTGTAGCAGCTATGCTTCTTCAAAAACAAGGCTATGAAGTTATTGGTGCTTTCATGAAAAACTGGAGCGACACTAAGAATAAAATAACTGGTGAATGCAGATGGAAAGAAGAAAGAAGATTTGCAGAAAAAGTTGCAACAAAATTAGGAATTGAGTTAATAACTTTAGATTTTGAAAAAGAGTATAAATCATGGGTTGTCGATGAAATGTTTGCAAAATACAAAAAAGGAATAACTCCTAACCCAGATATTGATTGCAATCAAAAAATAAAATTCCCTCTTTTAATAAAGGAAGCCAAAAGAAGAGGAATAAACCTTGTTGCAACAGGACATTATATCAGAGTAAGAAAAAAGAAAGATAAATATGAGCTATTAAGAGCTAAAGACGAAACAAAAGACCAATCTTATTTCTTGTATATGTTAAAACAATCTGAATTAAAGCATTGTTTATTTCCAATAGGAAATTATACAAAAGTACAAATAAGAGAAATTGCAGAAAAAGATAATTTTCCAAACTATAATAAAAAAGGAACAGTTGGAATTTGTTTTATAGGAAAAGTAAATCTAAAAGAATTCCTACAGAAAAAAATCAAACCGAAAAAAGGAAATATACTCAATCCAGAAGGTAAAAAAATAGGTGAACATGACGGTATTTATTATTATACAATAGGACAAAGAATAGGCCCTAGATACGGAATAAACATTTCACACGAACAAGAAAAAGGCCAAGATTATAGCAAATGGTATGTGGCAAAGAAAATTGCAAAAACAAATACATTAATCGTTGCACCGGAAGGCCATGAAATCCTTTTAAGAAAAGATATGATCCTCAAAAACTTTTATTTAATTGATGAAAGCAAAGAAGAATATAAAATAAAATCAAAGAAAGTTCTAGCAAGAATAAGACAGGTAGGTGAACTATTGCCTGCAAAGGTATTTTACAAAAAGAGCAAATTTAATTTAACTCTTGAAAAATCAATAACAGGAGTTTCAGATGGTCAAGCAGTAGTTTTATATGAAAAAGAGAAAGTCCTTGGTGGAGGAACTATAACAAGTTAATTAAGCCCAAGCTCTTCTAACAATTATGGGTGGCTCTTTCTTTCTAGAACCAAATTTTTCAAAATATACAATATTTTCTAAATCAGCTTTTTGTTTCTTAGGAATATTTACTTTAGCTGCAAAACCAATAGGGATAACTGCTTCGAGATCTTCACTATGCGGGACCTTAACAGCCTCTTTAATACCACCCTCATCAAAAAATCCAACCCAACA
Source organism: Candidatus Woesearchaeota archaeon (assembly GCA_964440825.1). Taxonomy (GTDB): domain Archaea; phylum Nanobdellota; class Nanobdellia; order Pacearchaeales; family GW2011-AR1; genus CABMGO01. Next base: position 2,010 of record CAYYKU010000059.1, on the reverse strand, counting down.
ACTTTCAATTCCCTTCTCAGTTAATGCCAAAAGTAAATTTTGAATTACCGCACCGGCCTGTTGTTGAGCAAATCCTTTTTCATTAGCATCAAACATTTTCCTAACTTTTTCCCTATTAGAAGTTACAACTATCAAAGCACCTGCTTTAGCAATAAAACTCTGTTGACACGCACCAGCAATTTTTTCAATCTTAGCTCGATCTTCAACAATAGTAAACTTCACAGAAAAAATATTTCCTGCCATGGGGGCGTGCCTTGCAACATCAATAGCCTGGATAACTTTCTTCCAATTAGGAACTTTACCGTCAAAATTCTTCACACTCTTTCGTGATTTTATCGCATCAACTAATTGCATAAAAAATTAAGGGATATGGAGTTTAAAAATGCTTTGAAGAATCAATTACCTGTTACTTTATACTAGAAGGATTTCTTTTTTCCATCTCACATAAATAGTCTTGTAATTGATTAGAAGAAGTCCTCTCTTCTATTAAAGAAGGTATTTTCAATCTGCTAGAAGGCCGGTCCACATAAGGAGTTCTTATTGATTCTAAATGGCATTCTACAAGATCATTGTAAATCTTTTTTATTCTTACAGGATCGTAAGCTTCAGGTATGTATTTCTTATGTTCTCCCATTCGATGTATAAGACAAATTTCATATCTTTGTCTCCAAGGTAGAGTATATTTGGAAGGATATGAAATATCTCCATCAAAAAGTTCAATTGCCCTACTATGCATATACTTCGGCTGAAGATAAATCCTCTTCCAATTTGCAACAGAAGGACTAATAACTTCTTGAATGTTTTTCAAAACATGAGCTCTCAACCATGTTCGTTTGTACATGCTTTCAAATGCTTTATCTTTCATTTTTTACCTCTTCGACTTCTCTTTTAATCTGATAATACTGAACTGCATAGTCAAAGTATGGGCTTGTTCTGTCTAGCTCTTCCTCTTTACCTCTCGAGAAGGCATTTGCATTTTTTGGGGCCCTTCTTTTTATTTCTCTTAATATCATCAGATGATAAAGCTCAACCTTATAATCTACCTCCACATCTGGATACTCTACACTTATAATTCTTGGCCTACCTACTGGTTTTGCTTTTTCTATTTCTTTCTCTGCCAATTCTACTAAACTTGCCATTTTATACCTTGCCTCCACCAAATCTTTCAGAAGGATTTTTCTTTTCCATTTCAGCAAGATAAGACTTCAATTGATTAGAAGTTATAGCCCTAGCCAGATAGGAAGTTCTCGAAGGAAGAGGTTGATCCGAATAAGGAGTTGTTTTGTGCTCTTGGATAACTTCTTGTAGCATTTGAAAACCCATTTTATATTTATCCAGAAGAAGATCCCACTTGGCTTCTGCAAAACGTGCTATGCACTCTTCATAATAAGGAACTGCGTACTCCAAACATTCTTCAAATGTTGCTCTCTTAACTGTTCTTTTATGAAGAGAATCTGAGATAAATCCTATTTTATCAAATGCCCTATAAAAGTCCTTGTTTAGTTCTTGCTCTTCTATATTCATTAATCTTAAATTTGAGTCAGACAAAGGTTTTCTATCACTAAAATTAGTACTGAAATTAGTACTACATAAGTTATCTGCAATGTTCTCATAAAGACTCGCTAGTTCACTTAATCTATCGATAATTCTAAGCTTGTCTTCCATAGATTTTATATTCTTTCTTTGTATTTTCATTTTATTTCTTCTCCAAAACTCTCGTTTTGTTACTATCTCCTAGTATGGACATTTATTAAAACCTTTTATCAAATTTTACAAAAAAATGACAATATTTATATACTAATTGTAACTATCTTAAAGTATATGGAAAAAGAAACAATTAGCACTTTTAAGCCAGACGTAAAAGACAGAAAAATACTGCATGAACTAGATAAAGATAGCAGACAATCATGTTCAGAAATAGGTAAAAAAGTAGGTTTATCTTCTGAAGTAGTTAACTATAGAATAAAAAAACTAGAAGAAGAAAAAGTAATTACTCAATATCAAGTTATA
>CAYYKU010000058.1:0-4631 GCA_964440825.1 Candidatus Woesearchaeota archaeon | reverse complement strand
TCTTCTTCAAAGTAAGCCCATCTTTTTGAAGGAATCTTTAAAATAAATTGGATTATTTCTTCTCTATATCTAGGTAATTCTGGATCTTTCATATTTTTATTTACTCTAAAAAGATTATAACTCTTTAGCTTAAGTTTTTTAAAAAAGCTTAAGTTTTTAAAGAAAGAAGACATAATGTTATTATGCAAAGAAAACTAGTACAACAAGGAAAGCATTGCTTTATGGCAGCAATTCCGAAGAAATGGATTACTCAACATGATTTGAAAAAGGGTAATTTATTAGAATTTGAAGAGTTGGATGACTGCCTATTATTGTCTGCTAAGCCAATTTTACAAAATAAAGAATTTGAAGTGAATATCTCCGGAGGAGATCGAGATTGGATTATACGCTTTCTACAAATGGTTTACGACTACGGTCTAAAAAATTTTAAGATAAATTTTGATAGTTTAAAGACGATGGATAATATTAGAGAGAGCATGGGTTGGTTTGAAGGGATGAGTATAACTCGTGTTTCACAGACTTCATGCACTATAGAAATAGCAGATACTGAATATGAAATAAATAATTATTTTAGAAAGATTTTTATGAATACAATAGAACTTTCCTCTGTTTTCACCAAATATTTATCTGGGAAAAAAGATCTTGAAAGCCAAATAAGTCTGCTAATAAGTTCTATTTTACATAGTTCAATGGTCATAAAAAGAAAGATAAATACTAGCCACCTACCCTTGAAATATAAATATTATTATTTTATTTCAATTCAACTTGAAGAAATTACTGAACAGTACATGTTTCTTCTGAAAGAAATAAAAGAAAAAAAGTCCGTGCCTGGAGAATTACTTTCGTTAAATAAAAAACTTGAACAGCTGTTTAAAGAAACTTATTTTAATTTCTATAAATTCGATTGGGATTGGTATTTCAATTCACATGGAGGAGATATTTGGAAGTGGTTTGAAACTAAAGAGTCTCCATCACAAGTCTACCACCTTAGAGCAATTTCAGAAAGAATAAAGAATATTATCAAGTATAGTGTGGGAACAAACTTAGATAATTAATCTCTTACTGTGAACAGCTTATCGTCATGAACATCAAATATTCCAAGCCTTACTCCACAGTCAATCCAACCATGAGCATAATAAATTGCACCGAATGAATTAATAAGATCTCCTTCTTTTTCGAAATGTTTTGAATCAGAAAGATAACATTCGACCATTTCAAATATTTTTTTGGATTCAACCTTTTTATTTTTAACAATATTTTTTTTCACTATCTCGAATGCAGTTTCAGTTATTTTTCTATAATTAGCTAAAATCTCTTTGGTTATTCTATCCTTTATCATTTAAATGCCTCGTTATAATCTTGAGAAATTTGAAAATTCTTCTTTATTAAAAATCTAGTCCCCACTACTGGCGAAATTACTGCATTAAAAAGAATATTATCTATTGCTACCTTAAATACATTATTTTCTAAAGGGATTCTTGTTCTATTAGAAACATATTTTAAAATAGAATCTGTTTCTTCTTTTGAGAGAATTATGTTTGTGTTTTGAATACGGCCGGCCCTCATAATTCTTATTGGTAAAGCTTCCCCCAAGTATTCTATTGTCGAGATAGAAGGATCTTTAATTAATCCCGAAAGCCTACCGTAACCTTCCAAAATAACTCCTTGCTGTGGATGTACATGCTCTGTTTTTAATGCAACTGGAGCTTTCAACATACTTTCCTGGAAACCTCTAGATAAAGCATGGACTTTTGTAGAAACTGTTGGAACAATTTCATTATCAATCCTGTGCTTTGCTTTATGATTCTCTATTTCTCCCGAAGAAATGATCCTAAATACAATCTCGCGAACTATCGGAGAATTGCTGGCTATTGAGTTCATATTGTCTGAACAATTGTTTTAGGTTTAGATTGAATTAAAGGAGTGTATTGAGAAGGTTGCATTCCAGCAGGTACTGCTGAAGATGAAGGGGTTGTTTGTGTCGTAGGAGCCATGGGAGCCATAGGAGAAACAGGTGCCTTAGCAAATTCCTGTTTCCTATTTTTATCATCTATAGAACGTATTCCGTTCATAATTGTTTTGTTTTGATCGATGAGCATATTTATTCTATTCAGTAACTCCTTATCTACCTCAGGAGTTGTTCTTCCTTTATTTACCATATAATCTCTTGCTGAAACCTCAAAAACATTTAGCAGTTTAGAAATATTATCAGATAAATTTTCAAACTTCATTGATAAATTAATCATCGCTCTCTGTAATCCTACAAAATTTTCTATTAAAAGTTCTTCTCTTTCTCTTGCAGACATTTTTTTCTTTTTTGGAATAAGACTCTTAGGATTTTTTTTTCTACTACTCTTTTTTTCCTTAGTCTTTTTTTCCTTAAGAACTAAAACACCCTCTACTACTCTTTTTTCACCCTCGACCATGATTTAGATAGTATATTTTTGTTTATAAATATTGTGGAGAATACAAAACATTACGAAATACGACGATTAAGCATATTTTAAAGACCATTGAGTTTAGTAATAACATTACATATCTCAAAAAAATACCTTTTACTAATTTTTAACCTTAATTTAAAAGCTAAAAAAATCAAAATAAATGTCTTTTTGGTTCTTTTCTGCTATGTAAAAATGTTAGCTTTTAAAAGAACAATAGTAACCTTTTTAAACCACCAATTGTAGGATATTTTGATTGTAAAAATGGAAGAAAGAAAGATTATTATCCCGGGCGAAACAATTGTTAGTGGCGACGAATTCTTACCTGGAGATGGAGCACGAAGAGAAGGACAAGATATTGTTGCTTGTAAATACGGATTGTCTGATGTAAATGATAAGCTTGTTAGAGTTATACCTTTATCCGGTGTTTATGTTCCTCGAAGAGGAAATGTTATTATTGGTACAGTTGTTGGAATTACATTCAAGGGCTGGTTGATTGATTTTGGTTCTCATCAGAATGGATTCTTAAATGTTACAGAAGTTCCAAGATATATTGGAAGAGGAGAATTAAGAGATCATTTTGATTTTGGCGATACTGTTTGTGCTAAAGTTTTTGGAACTGATGGTGGAAATGTAGACTTATCTGTAAAATTAAGAGGATTTGGAAGAGTACAAGGCGGACAATTAGTAAACGTAAATCCAAATAAAGTCCCAAGAGTTATTGGAAAAGAAGGAAGCATGGTTAATTTAATAAAGGGAGCATCTAACTGCGATGTTACTGTTGGCCAAAATGGAGTTATTTGGGTTATTGGCGATAAAATTGAAGATGAATTAAATGCAAGAAAGATTATTGAATTCATCTGTGAGAATTCATTCTTGGCTGGATTAACTGATAAAGTTGAAGAATACATAAAGAAAGATTTAAAACTAGAGATCAAGCAAGTTAGATTTGAGCAAACATCAGAAAATAATAGTTCTGAAGAACCTCGAGGAGAACAACAATAATGGTAGACAGCTTATATAAAAAAAGATTCGATGGAAGAAAGTTTAATGAACTTAGACCAATCACTGCTAAAGTGGGTGTTGTGCCTTCTGCAGATGGTTCTGCTATGTATCAATCTGGAAAAACAATTGCTCTTGCAGTTGTAAGAGGCCCAAGATTACTACATCCAAAACATATGGAAAACCCCCAAAAAGGAATTTTAAGAGTTACCTATCAAATGATGTCTTTCTCCGTATGGGATAGAATCAAACCTGGATCGAGCAGAAGAGGTCAAGAAATTAGTAAAGTCAGCGAATGGGCTTTAGATGAAGTTATTGATTTAGATTCTTTCCCAAATTCAGTAGTTGATGTTATTATTCAAATCCCACAAGCAGATGCAGGAACTAGAGCTGCTGGCTTGAATGCTGCTGCTATGGCCTTAGCACAGGCAGGCATCCCTATGAGAGAGATGATTTCAGCTGTTGCAGTTGGAAAGATGGATAGAACACTAGTAACTGATGTTGACAAAAATGAAGAAGATTTCCATGAAGGTGAAGGACCAACAGATATTCCAATTGCTATTACTTCAAGAAGTAATAAAATTACACTTTTACAATTAGATGGTAAAATTTCAGTACCTGAATTAAGAGAAATTACAAAAATGGCAAAAGAAGGGTGCAAAAAAATAAATGAGATCCAAATCAAAGCATTGAGAGAACCTGGAAAAGAGGTAAAAGCATAATGAGCGTACCAATATTACAAAAAGAGAGAATACTTGAATACTTGAAACAAGGAAAAAGATTTGATGGGAGAAAACCAGAAGAATTTAGAGATATTTCTGTTAAAACAAACATTAGTGAAAATGCAGAAGGCTCTTGCTCTGTTAAAATAGGAAAAACAGAAGTTTATGCAGGCGTTAAGATGTCAGTTATGGTTCCTTACCCAGATGGACCTAATGAAGGGACTTTGTCTGTAACACTTGAATTAGGCGCTATGGCAGATAATGCTTTTGATTTAGGTGCTCCACGTATTGAAGCTATTGAAATGGCAAGAGTTATTGACAGAGGAGTTAGAGAAAGTGGAATTATTGACTGGGAAAAACTAGAAGAGAGCTGGAGCAAGTTCTTCTATCAGGTGGCTTTTTTAGGGCTAGAAATAGGAGAACAATGTGATTTTTTTGAGGAATGAGCTGGAGTAATTATAAGATCGGA
>CAYYKU010000057.1:0-4695 GCA_964440825.1 Candidatus Woesearchaeota archaeon | reverse complement strand
AGAGAAAATATTTTAAACATAGAAGTTTCAACACTCAGAAACGAAGAAGTTTTTGCCTGCAATGAATTATTACTAGAATAAATTCTAAGGATCCCTATAATACATAGTACACAATTTTATACCATTAGCCGAAAAATTCCCCATACTCTTGAAACCCAAACCTTCATGAAATGGAACAGAGTCAGCATTAAGAGGCCTTATGGCAACTTCACATACCATTGGGACATGAGAGTTTTTATAAAATAAATCTTCATACAATGCGCTAGCAATGCCTCTCTTTCTAAATCCCCCATTTACTATAACTCGATCAATATAAATAAAATTTGGGATTCTTTCTTTAAACCAAAGAAAGTTTTTACTATCATAATCTACTTTTGGACCCATTGCCATCAAAAACCCTGCAGAGTCACCATCAATATCAACAATATTGAAATTGGGAAGATCCATGTATTGCTTAAAGAAAGAAGGTTCTTCAACGCCAACCCATTTTGCCTCAGAATTATTGCACCTAGTTAAAAAACACAAATCCTTGTCAGTCGGTCTTCTAATTGTAAGTCCTGAAACTACCATAAAAAAACAAACAGAAAGACGTTTTTAAATAAATAGCCCTCTCCAAGATATAGTTTTAGCAATATAAGAATTATACTGCAGCAACTAAGCCATTATCTTGACTTTGATACTCAGGCGTAGAATATCCTTTTTGAAAAAGAACAAGAGTATTAACTTCTGCTGGGGAAATGCCCAATCGCACAGCCTCGCGTGCTTGATATCCAGGAATAACACTCATATCAAAATGAATAGTTAAATTTCTCTCATGACCTCCAAATGGTCGTTTACTAGCTTCTCTTAACTCTGTCAATGTTTTTTTAAAATAATCAATATAGTCCGGGCCTAATTTCATAGAAATATGCAAGCAAACAACTATTTAAATATTATTATAATATCTTAATCATATAAACTCCATTCTCATCAAGCTCATATCCTAAACTCTTATAATATTCTCGCACACCTACACCGGAAATAACTCTTATTTGCTTATAACCTGCCTTCTGACCGGCAGGGCTGACACCCGCGTGTGCTTTAGAAATCTTTTCTGCCTCAGCCATTAATTGTTTACCTATTCCTTTGTGTTGACTAATAACGCCTTCCTCACCCAAATTCAAAGCCGGACCATAAACATGAAGTTCTCTAACTAAAGCCGGAACATTCTTTTTAGCTTCTAGCCTCAATCTCAAAAGTCCAAACAACAAGTCATCTTTATTTACACATTCAATGAAAATCTCCTTTCCGCCAGAAGCAGAATAAGCAGTCTTCTTAATTTTCAAATCATGATTGACCTTTCTTAAATCTCTCACTGCGAATCCAATTTCCCTAAACCTAATTTCATTAACTTTTATTTTTTCCGCCCTAATCTTATCTTCAACATCTTTTCTCAAATCGAGTTTTACAACACCAGCAACAAGATAATTTTTAGGAATTTCACGCATAATTCTCATAACCCTTACATATCTGGGAGTTAATTTCAGCATCTTAACGATTAAATCAGAAACCACTTTCTCACCATATGGAATAAACTTTCGATTATAATACATCTTTTCCAAACCGCTATTTTTCAAAACCTGGCACGGGTAAATTTTAACCTGGTCTGGCTTAAATTTAGAATCTGAAAATATTTTTTTGTAAATTGCCAAATCCTTCTTAGGATTACTTCCAGGCAAACCAGGCATTATGTGATAACCTAACTTAAAACCAGCTCTCTTAAGCCTTGTAGTCGCTTCCACGACGTCTTTTACAGTATGGCCACGATTAATATTTTTATAAATTTTATCATCTAAAACTTGAACGCCTATCTCAACCCTTGTTGTTCCCCACTCCAACATATCTTTAATTTGGGAATCAGAACAGAAATCAGGTCGAGTTTCAATACATAGAGCAACGCATCTATGCTGAGAAGTTTCATTTATCTTTTTAGCTTCTTCCAAATTTTTACTATTGCGACCATTCATAGCATCATAACATTCCTTTACAAAATCAAACTGAAATTTTCTATCAAAAGCTAAAAAAGTCCCACCCATAATAATCAATTCTATTTTATCAGTAGGATGATGCATGGAATTCAAAGAATTTAATCTAGCTTCAACTTGTTTTTTAGGATCAAATTGAAATTGTAATGCTCGTAAAACCGCCGGGCTTTCAGGAGTATAACTTTGCGGAGAATTTCCAAAACTAGGACAATACAAACACGCACCATGATCGCATTTTCTAGGAGGAATCATCACAGCCAGAGGCGCAACACCAGAAATAGTCCTGGTTGGTTTTTTCTGCACATTCTGCCCAAGATCATTTTTCTTTTCAGTAAATTCCATATAGAACTAAAGCAAAGTTACTTTAAAAACTAAACTAAAAACTTCTCAAGATTTCTCCACTGAATATCGCTACCCTCAACAAACATATTTACTGGATCTAAAAATGGAGGAACGTTAGGTAAAACTTCTCTAAGTGGAAATCCTTTTGTTTTTGCAAGTTCTTCAAAAAAGAAAAGAGTAACATTCTCCCTAAAGTCCCTTCTTTCACTCTCACTTATAAAATCTGCTTCATCTAACTCATCTAATTCTTTCCAATCAATATTTCTATAAATGCTTGGAAGAATATTAGATCTTTCACCTAATTGAGGAGCTATGCCTTCTGGCGTAATTAATATATTCTCATGATATTTTTGAGCATATTCTCTCCAGACACTTTGCATCCCTGTAGAAGCAGCGATGGAAATTTTCTCCAAATTTTTACTTAATGGTCCTATGTTATCTGGAGAGACATCCAAGGCAAATCCAGCACCCAAACACAATTTTGCCAGAGAAAAAAGCATAGAATGTGTGCTCATTGGCACAATTCCTTCTCCACGTAAAATCTGACTATATTTCAAATAAACAGGAACATATTGTTTTTTTCCCAATACTTCTAGATTAAACCCAAAGGTTGCCTCTTTCTTTTGTTTATCAAGAACCACGCCCACCCCGGCCCTCTTAAAACCTTCAACATAACTATCTAGACAAATAAATGGGTGAAGTGGATAATCATTCATTCCTGCAAACCTAACTACTTCATTTGCTATCCAATCATTCAAATAACTTTTTACTTCTTCGTGTTCCATTTTATCATTAGAAACAGTCTAATACTGAACACCTCAAAGAATTTACTGAAACGAATTTTATAAACCTATCAGATTAGTTTAAAAACCCGAATTATTTAATAGAAATATAGAAAATGGCACCATATCAAAGACCAGGTCACAATCAAGAAGGAGAATTTAATCCAGATGCTCCGGTAAGAGTAAAGCTACCTAGAGGTAGGGAAGTAATTGGAATTATAACTCAAAGAGTTGGAGCTGGAAGAATGTTAATCTCCTGTATGGATGGAAAAACACGAAACTGCCGAGTTCCGGGAAGACTTAGAAGAGAACTATGGTTAAGAGAAGGAGATGCAGTTATTGTTGAACCTTGGGAATTTGATCAAGACGAAAAAGCAGACATTTTGTTTAAATACTCCAAAGCTGCAATTGAAAAACTTAAAAGAGATGGAATGTTAAAAACAAATGCTAATGAATTCTAATGAGAAAAATATTAATCTCCAGTCCAGAAAAAATAAAGAAAGCCTTGCCAAAAATAAAAGCAAAATTAGATGTCCATACAGATCTTAAAAGAAATTCAATAACAATCAACGGAAAAGAATTTGATGAATTCACATTTGAAAAGATAATTCAAGCTCTAGACTTCGGATTTGAACTTGATGATGCAATGATGCTTTTGAAAGATGACAGAGACTTAGGTTATGTTAACATAAAAGAACATACCCATAGAAAAAACCTTGCAGAAATTAGAGCAAGAGTTATAGGGACAGACGGAAAAGCAAAGCAAACAATCCAAACATTAACAGACTCTGCAATTGTAATTCATAATAATGTTGTAGGGATAATTGCAGACACCCAACATATGCCATATACAATCCAAGGAATAATCTCCCTAGTACAAGGTGCAAAACACGGAAATGTATTTTCTTACATTGAAAGACAAAATTCAAATCTCAGAAAAATCAAACCAGAAGAACTCGGACTTCGAGATCCAGAGCATGATTTGAATAATTTAGATTAAAATGAATAAAAACCAATTCTACAGAGAAATAGACTTCTTATGTAAAGATTTATTTGAAGGCGGACAAAATCATGCACTTATCTATGGAAATAAAGAGCGTACAACAGAATTATTAAGAAGAATTTATGAAAGAGCAAATCAGAGAGAAGAACTTTTATGTTCATGGCATGATGCATCTAAAATAAACAAGCCCTTAGATTTCTTTGAACCAATTTTAAAATTAAAATATGGAGAACCATATGAAGAGTTAAAAGAAAAAGACTGGTTAAAAAATTTAATAAATGGCAGTGATAAAAGAACCATTTTCAAACTTGCAGAATTCTGCGGAATGGAGGAAAAACACCCCATCTTAAATGCAAGAAAAATGCCTGTCTTTTTCATAGACGGTCTAGAAGAACTTTTCTTTAAAATGGACTTTGGACATTTAAATGAAAAAGAGATACAAACCCTACTAACAAAACCGTACTCTCAATCACCCCCACCTAATGGATTTGGAAATGCACTAAGAAGTTGTTTACATCAAAGAAACAAAGCAATTTTTTATGGA
>CAYYKU010000056.1:0-4765 GCA_964440825.1 Candidatus Woesearchaeota archaeon | reverse complement strand
TAGTGTTTCATCATAAATTTTGTAAATATCCGCAAAAGTAATTTTTTTCTTAATCATGAAAGGAACTGTTAAAGCCCAATTATCTCTTGCAGAACCAAAAGCTACAGAACCATCGGCTACATTGACTTGCCACAACTGCTTAAACTGAGGTTCAGCAATATTTGCAATTAAAGTATTAAATTCATCAATAATCTTTTTGAATTTTTCCTGCATTTGTTGAGGAGTAACTTTTAGTTCCTTGATTAATCTGTCTACTTTATTAATAAATAAAACTGGCTTTACTCTTTCTCTCAAGGCTTGTTTTAATACAGTTTCAGTTTGGGGCATGATTCCTTCAGAAGCACAAGCCAATACAACAGTACCATCAATAGCCCTCATAGCTCGTGTAACATTACCAGAGAAATCTACGTGACCAGGAGTATCAATTAAATTAACTAAATATTCTTCATCTTTATAGGAGTGCACCATAGATACGTTTGCAGCGTCTACAGTCATCAATCTTTCTTGTTCATCTGCATGTTGCCATGTTGCCATACCTGCTTCTAAATCGCCAGCAGATTTGTTCGACATTTTACCAGCAGCAGCCAACAAATTATCAGTAAATGCTGTTTTACCATGATGAATATGCGCAGAAGTAGCGATGTTTCTAATATTTTTCTGATTCTTAATAATCCTCTTGATCTTATCAAAATTCTTTTCTTCAGTTGCCATAATATTGATTAAAAAAGATGGTTTATAAAGTTTTCCGTGAGGGGAATAGAATTTGCCGACGAACAAATAGAAATTAAATAAAAATTATATTTTTAAAAAATATTAATTAATCAAATGGTAGTATCCAGACGGAACAATACGCTCAACTGCGGAATCAAAATTAACATATGGCAAATCTGAATATTTAGAGTTAAGTACTCCTTTTACATGGGCATATTGTTCTAATGCCGAAACAAGTTGATTTGGTTGAAAACCGAACATATGTACCCTATCAAACTCTACTCCAATTTGAGCAACCCTTAAAGCTAAAGCTGTAATGGCATCACCATTGTTCGCAACTTTCATTCTTGCTAATTCTTGTTCTAATTTTTTCATTTTATTTTTCCATCACCCCTAGAATTATAAATTATAATTATCTCGCAGCGTCTGCTTGTTTTTCAATATCATTCTTCTTTGTTATAGAATAGCTTTCACCAGAGTTATTTGCAGCTGCAATTAATTCTTTAGCCAAAGATTCTGTTATTGTTAATTTTTTATTGAAAGCTTTATCGAAAGCACCATTTACAATAAATCTTAATGTTAAATTCAGTCTTCTTCTTGGAGAAATATCAACAGCTTGAGGATATCTCGCACCACCATATTCAATAACAGTAACTTCATCTCTTGGAGCAGCATTTTCAATTGCTTTTACCAAAACAGCTACAGGATTTTTTCCAGTTTGTTTTTCAACAATCTTTAAAGCATCAACTACAATCATTGTTGTTTTTTGTTGTTTACCTGAAATCCAGTTTGTAATAATTCTATGTTTCTTACCTCTACTTCCAGGAACTTGTAATAAATTAATAATTCTTTCAATAACGTTAACTCTTGTTTTAGCTTGATCATATTTAATTCTTCCATGAGATTTTAATAAAAGTTTATCATCCAAATTAATAACTCTTTTCAAACCGGGTTCTTCAACCTTAACTTCAGAAATATCCCAAAGACCAAACAATTTCATATTTACCATTATCTTCTACCCTTCTCGATCTTTCCTCTCCACAATAAGCTTAAAGGTTGATCATTTACTTTGATAACTTGAAATCGTACACCAGATAAGTCTCCCTTAGTCTTACCCATCTTACCACCAATCTTCTCAATGATAACTTCGTCGTGTTCATCAATAAATTTTTGTGCTAAGTTTCCAGGAATAAACGCACCAATAGGTTTACCTGTTTTTGTTAACTGAACTTTACAACACTTTCTCATAGCAGAGTTTGGCTGCTTAGCTTCTAACTGGAACTTATTTACAACAATACCTTTAGCTTGAGAAGAACGACCAATAACTGCGTACTTTAAAGTAATACCTAGCTTTTTCTTTCTAAATCTTTTGTGATTCATCTGCTGTTTCTTTCTCTGATTTCTTAATTTTCTTGCGTTCATCAATCCCATATTAATTCCTCGAAATGTCTATTTATAAAGATTACGTTATGCAATCTTAAATTCTTTTATTCCGAATGTTCTTTCCAATACTTCTGCTAATTCTTTTTCTTTAACTCTATCTCTACCGATCAAAATTGCCTTATTTTCTCTGCTTCCAGAAAGAGTAGCAACTCCGTCAACTAAATCAAATCCAGTAAATTCTACTGGAGCAACAACTTCAGTCAAGAAATTTTTAACTGCATTAAATTTATCCTTATCTAGATCTGCTTCATTCGGCATTGCAACAATTTTTATTTTTCTTCCGAGTGTTTCTGCAATATGCTTAACATTTTCGCCATTTCTTCCAACGGCAGACATAACTAATTTTTTAGGAACTGCAAAATAAATAGTATTGTTATATACAAAACAATCAGTTGTAGAAACACGAGAAATTCTTTCGAATAGATTAATATATCTCATCAATTGCATATCGATTGTTTTTGCCATTCTTAATTAATTAAAAAAACCTCAGAATCAAAATCGATACCCATTTCTCTAGTAATATCGTCTTTATTTTTAAGAACTTCAAATTCAACGCCAGCATCCTCTAACTGTTTGATTGTTTCTTCCCTTGTATCTCTAGCAACAAAAACTCTAGATGTTTTTTTCAATTTTTTAGCTTTAGCCAATTTTAAAACCTGTTTGATTCCAAAACTAACCTTGCCTTTTTTATCCGCTTCAACTAAATCTCTTAAGCTCATATTATTTCTGGTTTTAGAAGGTATTTAAACTTTATTATTTCACAAAATTAAATCACCGACGAAAGTCCATAAATTAATGCAAATAAACACTTCTACTAGAAAAGAGACTTTCATAATCACCCACATACTTCAAAACTTTTTCTTCTGGCAAATCACTAACTAATACTTTTAAACTTTTATCTACGTGGTGAGAATCTGATCCAAATAAAACAAAATTCAAATCATGTTTAGTAAGATAAGACTTTTTTTCTGACTTCTTAGTATGAAAATCAAAATTAAAAAATAAATTTCTGCTAGGAAAAACCACTCTAGACTCACCTTCGCAAGAAACCCTTGCATACCAACTAACACGATCATGTGCTTTCTTATATCCTTCCAAGCCAAATTCTTTACCTGCCCATGAATTCAGAAGATTATCTTCTGGAACACCAACAACCATAAATGGATAATCCCCATCACGTCTAGAAAAAGGAAGCATATTTGGATTTATAACTTCTCCTCGTAAAATTTGCAAAAATTGATCCTGCGAAACATTTACATTAGATCTAGGATTAAAAAGATCCTTCGTTCTCCATTGATATTTTAATTCTTTAAACATTTTAAATCCTAAACCAAAAAACGGCATCAATTAATAAAGATTATTATATTGGAAAGATATAAAAAAATAATTTTTTAATTATTTTTTCTTAGATAATTTTTGATCAGCTAGTGGGCCTGTTACTTTTACAAGCAATCCTGGAAGTCCTGTTCCAACTGGAACTGGTTGATTCAAGATAATATTTTCAATAACGGACGCCATCTTATCTTTCTTACCTGTTCGAGATGCATTTACGAAATGCTTAACTGGAGTTTCGAAAGAAGCTCTTGCAAGTACAGAAGATTTATCAGAAATGATACCAACTCTTGTAACTCCCTTAACAATTCCCGAAGAAGTCATTGCATCAGCAACCAATTGTAAGTGACTTTGATCAATGTCTAAACCTTGTGAAACTAAAACTTTGTTGATTTCATTAATAATTGCTTGCCTTGCTGATTCGATACCTAACAAAGATGAAATTTCGTGCAAGTCATTTGTAGAGACCTTATCAGGATTGACTCCTTTAAATAATAAAATATCTTTCAAATTTGAACCAGCAGTTAATATAACAAAGTTCGCATCTCTCTTTACTACTAAAACATTTTCTATTCCCTTAACTCCAGAAATAATAGTTTCCTTAACTTTTTGCTTAAATTTAAAGATAGACTTAAAATCACTATCGCCAAGATCAAATACGATTGCACCCTCTCCTTTCTTCTTTGCTTTCATTGCTTTTTCATCAAGAACTTCAACAACTTTGTCAAGACCCATATGGACTCTCTTTAATGAATCAGTATCAATAATAACTTCTACCTTTTTACTTCCAAAGTCTACATTAATTTCACTCATAATTTCTTTTAATTTAACTTCCTTGATTTTTTCAGCAACAACTCTTGCATCTTTTTCATTATTATGGTCTTTGTCTAAATGTATCTCCATAGTTGGTGTTGAAGGTTTCTTTCTCGCATCCAAAATTTCAATAAGTCTTGGGAGACCTTGTGTAACTTGCATTTCAGCAACACCTGCTGAGTGGAATACGTTAAGAACCATCTGTGTAGAAGATTCACCAAATGATTGAGCAGTAACAATACCTATTGCTTCACCGGGAGCCAATTTCTTTCCAGTGTGTAATGTAGAAACATCAACACCATTTCCACCAAATATAAATTGTACAATTCCAGCATTAGCATCCCTTACAGTTCCATCATATTCAACAATAAAATCTTGTAATGCAGAAACTAATCTTCTATACAAATAACCAGATTTAGGAGTTCTAAGAGCAGTATCCATCATAGCATCTCTACCTGTCATGCCA
>CAYYKU010000055.1:0-4808 GCA_964440825.1 Candidatus Woesearchaeota archaeon | reverse complement strand
AAAATAACCAGAAATCTTATAAAGGTCTATTCCATTATAATTACATAAAAAAAGACTGTTCAAATTTTTTTTATGAGATTCCTGTTTAGTTAAATTAGTGTAATTTTTATTTTTCATTTATGTTTTCCTAGAAGTAGAGACTCAAGGCAGTGCCCGAGTCACCACCTCATTTTTGTATAAATATTCACTAATATTTAAACATATGTTACCACTTTTTGTAAATGCTGAGCTTTATTTCGTGTAGAAATTATTTTTTGTTTATTTTATATCTCCCCGCACTTTTGCACTAAAATATTTTTATAATCATAAAAGGAACGTCTAGAAAGTCCTTGCCTTTCCCACTCTTCAACTCGTTCTTTGTCTTGATTATGTTTTTTAATTAGGTCATTTATTAAAACTAGTTTAGGATTTATTTTCATTTCTGTTAAAAGTATTTGTTTCCAATAAATTTCTTTATTCTTACACTCTGTGCATAAATGCAAGCCTTTTATGAAAGTCCTTAAACTAAAATCACAAAACCTAGAATAATCTCTAATAAGATTAAATACTTCAAACCTTTCTTCAAGAGATAACTTGCTTGGAACGTCTGAAATAATCTCCCGTATCTTACCTAGAATCTCTTCATCTGTCGGTTTAAATTCAATATGCCAGCCCCTGTCCTTCAATGCGGAAACTTTTTTAGTTAGCTCTTTAAAAGAATTAGTTAAAATACAAACCTTGGAGCGTGTTTCATATCTTGGCGGAACGTCTGCTTTATCTAATATTCCTGAAGTAGTAAGCCAGGCGATTTCTTTAATCTCACGAGTTTCACAAAACATCTTTAATAAAGAAATAGTTTCATCGCTATTTAGTAAGCCGTCTACATCATCAACTAAAATCTTTCTGTCTTTATACTTATATCCTAGAATAAACATCTGCATCGGCGTAATATGGCTTAAAATACGAAGATAAGGCTCTTCACTCATGACGCTTTCAAATAGTCGGCTTTTACCACAACCGCCTTTAGACTCGATTATTAATAAATCACAGTTATTATTTTTGAACATATTAATAAAAAAAGTAAGGTCAGAATATTTAGTGACTAGCATCTTGCTCCTCCCATTTCTTTAAATCTATTTCGTCTCTTATTCTATCATAAGTTTCATCAATATAGTTTTGAATCATTTTTTCCTCGAAAGCTTTTAAGCACATATTAAATTGACCTCCTGTTTAATTAGGTTATCAGCTTCTAGGATTAGTTTCAAAACTTTCTCAATGTCAGAGATTAAACTTAAGACTGCTTTGTTTATGTCTTGCTCTCCGCAATAGGCTTTTAAGTAATCGTAAGCATTTCCTAGTTTATCAGTTTCTTTATTTGATAAGTAAACTAAAACCGCAGAGGCAAACTCTGCAACAATTTCTTTTTGCTCCTTAGTCCTTTTATTAAGAAGTCCTGTTCTGTCGTGGCTTGCGTGTGCTAGTTCATGAAAAAATACTTCTTCTTCTGGTGATGCCATTAAAATCTTTTTTTCGCTTGGTGAATAGCAACCATAAACGCCAGAACTAAAACCAGTTGCCTTTACTTCTAGACCCCAAGACCTAGCAACATCTAAAAATCTAAAATTTGGCAGTTCTATTTGCTCAGATTCTAAGGGCTCGCCTTCTGTATCTTCTGCCTTAAAAACTGGAATCGGCTTAAAGCCAACTATTTTTAAAAGTGGAGCGTCTGGGTTCTCTTCTGCTTCTTTATTTCTAACTATCAGCGGAGCGAGAATATAGAACGCCTTGCTATTTGATTTTATGTATCTTCCAGATTGTTTCCAAGATAAAAAGCCCCTGGCGTCTTCCGTGCCGTTTGCAAAGGCTATAAGCTTATTTCTTAGGCTCCAAGAAGATAAGGGAATGTTTATTCTAGGATTAGTCAATAAAGCTATTGTTTGCGGAATGTTTCCAGATTTAAATAAATCTAGTATCTTTCCGACTGCTTCGCTTATTCTGTCATTACAAATATTTTTATAGTTCTCTTGTGCTTGTTTCATTGTCTTTTACTTGAAGGTTGAAGACGAAGGGAGGCGAAAGCCTTCCTTTTTTATTCATTTTGATAAATATACTAGTGCCTAAGTATTTATAAATCTTTCTATTGTGTTTTTTAAAACATTTTTCACGGCACCCCTATTTTCAGAACCCTAATAGTCATATCTACGACGCACTCGTACCATTTTTTAAAAAGAACATGTATTACATAATATATAATACATCCAAAAGGAAAGATTTAAATACCTAGATATATAGTGCCTAGTATGGCATTTATTAGAGCAAAAACAATCGGAGGAAAGAAGTATTATTATTTGGTTGAAAATAAAAGTATTAATGGTAAGATAAAACAAAAAGTGTTAGCGTATATTGGTAATAAAGAGAAACTGGATAAGTTGAAAGAGAATATTGATGATAAATAAATTCTGCCAAGGCATTAAAAACCAAAAAATTTAAGAATAAGCATCTTTGTAAAATACTCTATGAGTAAGAAAATCGTTTCATTTTGGGCCCGGAAACCAGTTAAAACAAAAGTAAGTTTTAGGGCTAGGGGAAAGAGGATAAGTTTTACAGCAAGAGTTCCCAGTAGGACTAAGGTGAGGTTCAAAGCTTAAGATGAAAAAAGAGATAATTGAAGCAATACAAGAATTACATTACCTTGACAAGAAAACAAATTTAGAGTTTGAAGGGATAGATTTTAATAAAGAGATTTGCGAATGCAAGAAAGAATTAGAACTACTAAATTTAAGAGAAAAGATGTATTTGGCATATACTGGTTCGGTATTAGAAATGGCAGAATCACTAATAGATTCTTTTTCTAATAGACTAATTGCTACGGTAGAATATACAAATGAGCTGATGAAATTAGGAGAACAGTTTGATGAGTTAATTGATGAAAAAATAACCGAGAAGGTAATTACCGATTCAAGGTGTCTTTTTAATAATTCATGGAGTTTCTATATTAAACTTCAAAAAAGTGAGAAAAATCTTATAAACCAAAGTAAAAAGGAACTGTGGGAAAAGCTATATCCAATCTGGTTAACAATTATTTCTGGTTTATATATAAATTTCTTGGGGTGGATGTTTAGCTCTGGAAAAATTCAATTTACTATGATTAATAGTCTTTTAACTTTTGTTGGATGGTTTTTTCTAGCAATAGGAGTATACTTTTTTATAGTTGGATTTGTTTATGGAGGGATAAAGAGAATATTTAAATAAGGATATTCTTTATAATTGATATGTCAGTAAAAATTGGAGCCTTCGGGTATGGTGTTGCCTCAATACTTGCAGCTGGGAGCATACTCTTAGCTGCGTTAGATAATCCTGCATGGAGTACAATTCTGGCAGTAGCAGTTATAGTTTGGATTATCTCTATATTGGCAAGAAAACTTTAAGTTTTAGGTAGTGTTAAAGTATTAAAAAACATTAATAATTAACAACTAACAAACAACTCTCGTATCTCTTTCTTATTCTCTTTAAATATAATTTTCATTTCTTCTGGATGTTGTTTAAGTATTTCTAAAAGTCCCATAAACTTTTTAGCCATTAAGGAATCGTTTTTCTTTAGTTCCTCTATTTCTTTTTCCATTTTTGTTTTATCTTCTGGTATAATCAAATCGTTTTTGTCTATTGAACCATCAATTCCAATAAACTTTGTATAATAATTTAACATTTTAAAATCAGACCATCCGCCTCTTTGCCTTATTGAATCCAATGTTATTTTTGCATTCTTTGACGCCAAGATTCTATAATGAACTGCACCAGCATGTCTAAAATCATACATACTTAGCTCTTCGTATTTTCCGCCAGCAGATGGGTCAGAAACTCCTTCACCAAAGAGTTGTTTTCCTACTTTATGCAACTTTTCTGTTAGAAGGCTGTGTTTAAAGTCAAAAAGATAATCATTAGGTTTTAATCCTTTTTTTGCAATATATTCAATTAAAGCATCACCACAATAGAGAAGATTAAATCTTCTTTCGAAGTTGGTAATTTTACTTATTTCTTTTGGAATTGTTATCCAAACTTGTCCATCTTTAATAAAAACATTATTTACTTTCATAGACATTAATTCTGTTGGTGCTCTGATTAGAGTATCAAAAATAAAACAGATTATTATTTGTTCTTCTTCGGTTAGATAAGGTAGCATTAAGTCTAACTGCTCTTTTGTAATATAAACGAATCTCCCTTCTGGAGAGCTCTTATCCAAGTCTTCTGTCAGGTCGATTATTCCTATTCCTACTTTTCTATTCACTTTCATCCACCAATGCCAAAAGGAGGCGAATACTTTTGCGTAGTCTCCTGCGGAACGATATGCTTCTCCATTTTTGGTAGCGATTGCGCCAGAGCGCATATCGTTGAATAACGCGTTTATTTGAGAATCCGTAACTTGAATTATATTAGTTACTCCCCTATTTTGGAGGAGAATTAATAATTGTCTCATTCTTTGCTTTAGATTATTTAATCTTGGATAACTTCTAGCACCCTTCTTATTTTTTATAGAAATATTTGTACCAGTTTCCATATCAATAAGATATCTCAATACCATGTCTGAATTTTCCTTTGTTAAACCATCTATTCCGTATAAGACTGCGTCTTCTTTCCAGGTCTTATATCTCCCTTCGTGATTATAAACATCTTTCTTCATAGTATAGTTAAGAGAAAGGTGTCAACAAAAAAGTACTACGCTCCTTGTTTTACTCTTAAGCTATATTAGAAATCATAAGGGAAATTACGCCCTAAAGACGCCCCAACCGGGAATCGCACCCGGCTCCCAGCCGCGACAGGGCTGTGTACTA
>CAYYKU010000054.1:0-4818 GCA_964440825.1 Candidatus Woesearchaeota archaeon | reverse complement strand
AATTTATACTTTTAACCAAACAATCTCGAATAATCTCTTCTTTCTTCACAATTTCACCAAGCATTTTCTCCAGTTCATCTACTGAACTTGAAAATTCGAACCCCATTCCATTTTCCCTTAATTTGTAAGCAAGTTCAAGAGCAGAATCTAAATCAACTATAGAATTAGGGAATACAGTATTATAAACAGTAACTGGACAACCCAAAAATCCGCAAGACTCCCACAAATTAATCTGTCCAATTATTAAATTATTTTTAGGAAATTTGGGGGAGTAAATATTAACAAGATCGCGAAATCCGTCCATAGGATTCCCAACCCCCAAAACATCAGAAACAAGATAGCCTAAACTTCTAACTTTTTCAGCAACTCTTAAACCTTCTTCCTTGGTAGTCATCCAAACTCTTTCATCTGCATTCTCCCAATTGAAAGAATCACAAAAAGCACTATACTTATCTCTTTCTTCTTTTGTAAGTGCTCGATACGGTAAAACAACTTTATCAACCATAAAAATAAAGAGCATATCTTCCTTTTAAACAAATGTACACTAAAAAATATATTTTGAAAAACTATTCAATTTTCTCAGCCCTAACAGCAGTAGGTGCTTCTCCACCATGCCATGTAAATCTCGGCCTAACTCTTATCGGATAAATTCTTTCAGAATTATCATCTAATAAAATAGCAGAACCTTTCAAATGAGGTAAATTATTCATTTTTTCCTTTATACCTTCATACATGTAAGTCTGCATAATTTGATTTAAAGAATTAATATCTTGCTCAGCAGTAACTCTGTGAGAAATAACAATATCTGATTGAGTCATTGCATCTGTATGAAGTTTTCCCGGTTGTTGTGTTGCCATAACCAAAGAAATACCGGGCTGCCTACCTTCTCTAAGTAATTGTATTAAAGCTTCAGTTGCAGGAGTCTTATCTTCTTTTGGTAAGAACTCATGACATTCATCAATAAAAATCCAAACCAAAGGCATTTCTCTTTTCAAAGTAAAAGATAGCGTATTGTAACTTCTCTGCACAGCTTGAATTTCTTCATTTCTTCTCTCACTCATTCTTTCTTTGAAAAGCCGCTTAGAAACCAAACCAATAATTAAAGCCCTAACATTAAAACTTCCCGAAGAAGCATACATAGACAAATCAATAACAGTTGTTTGCCCACCTTTTACAATATCTTTTATTGGAGTACCACTTTTTTCATCAAAAACCTTCCAGCTTTCAGCCGCATCAAACAATGCAGAAGTAGAATTTTTTACATCTTGCGAAACATTCTCCGCTTTAGAAATTAATTTTCTAATATCTTCAAACCCATAACTTTCTTTTTTCTTTAATTCAAAAACTACACTTTCAATTAAAACAGATTCAGCATCTGTAAATTTCATCTGAAAAAGAGAAACCCAATCATCAGCTTCTAAATCAGAAATTTTCATTGCAAACTCTGCATCAACTGGAATTCCCCTATCATGGAACTCATTATAATAACCAAAAGGAACATAAACTTTGATAGGAATATTTCTTTCTTCTAATCCCCATTCCCCTAATAGAGCCTTATCTTTGTGATTTTTAAATTTCATAGTCCAGAAAATCCCCATAGTATCAAAAATCAAAGAAGAAATATTTTGTGCCTCTTCATAATCTAAAGTAGAAATTGCTTCCGCCATTCCTCCGAGTGTGTAAGATTTACCGGAACCTCTTTTACCAGCAATTAAAACTACGTGGCTTCGCGCAACATCCATATATATAGGATTTGACAAAGAAGTATAATTTCCCATAGTAACATAAGTCTTACCTAAAAAAATCAAACCTCTCTTAGCAAAAAGTTTTTTATCACCTTCACCTCTTCCAACAATTATATCATATGGCATAATAATTCATAGAAAGCAAGTTTAATAAGCTTTTTGAATGAAAAGCAACAATATGTTTCTTTTTGTTTAGAGAAATTTTTCTTTTATAAAGAAAAAGAACTCCTTATCTATTCTCCCAAATATATAACCTCAACATCTTAGGCTGATAACTTGAAAGAGTACTACTAATAATTCTATCTTCTACAAAAATCGCAGCATCTACATCCGGAGCATAATTACACGGATCTCCTAATGGACAGATACTAATGTTGTAATTAAAATTCTGAGGAATATTCAAATCAAAAAAATTAGTTTTCAAATAATCAATATCTCCATATATTGTAGCATTTCTTAAATCTACTCTATCTGCAACATCAGTTAAAAGACGAACTTGCAAATCATAAACATAATCTGAAACATTAACTTGTGGAGTATCATTAACATATAAAACAATAAGTACGCTTGCCATAATCAAAATAGCAACGACAGCCTCAGTAATTCTTATCCACCCTTTCTTACCTATCTTTTTTTCAAAACGCATATTATACAAAAATCTAAGGACTATTTAAATATTATTAAAGTGTCTACCCTTGCAAGGTAGGATAAGAAGTTCCATTTCCAGAATTACTCCAAACATTCGTAAAGTCCCAACCATTTCCAGCAGTTAAATTCATAGGAGAATTATCGTAATTATTAAAATAATCTACCTTTGTTATTGCAATACATCCGATGTTATATTTCCCAGTATTGTTTGACCAACAATTATCTATTCCATTTGAACGATTATACCAATAAGAATTAGAGATTGTTCCGCTCCTTTTAACCCCTACTAGCCCTGTAACAGCTACATTTGAAGTTACATTTCCGGTTGAAAACGAATTTACAATGTTTCCTTGTGAGTAACCAATTAGACCCCCGGTTTGCAAAGTGATACCAACTACATCTCCTGTAGAATAAGAATTATTGAGCACACCACCTGTTCCGCTAAAAGAACCCAACAACCCGCCGACATTGTTATTTCCAGAAACATCTCCAGTTGCCTAAACATTATTAAACACCCCCGCAGAAGATGCACCCACCAAGCCACCTGCTTCTGAATAACTACCAATTATTTTTGCACGAGAATAAGAACTATTAACTTGAGTCCCACTTAAATAACCTATAAGTCCTCCCGTATACAAACGACCAGTTATTATACCCGAAGTATATGAATTAAAAATACTTCCTCCTTCTTGCCTCCCAACAAGCCCACCAACATAAGTATCTCCATTTGAAATATGTACATCAAGTAATCCGATATTTGAGATGTTTCCCGAAGAATATCCGAATAAACCTGTAGCATTACAAGAAAGAATTGTAATACTTAAGTTAAACACTAAATTATTATTGCCATTAAAATTACCGACAAATTTATGATCTGGATTGCCAATACCGCACACATCACCCCCACAATCCCCAATGGGTTGCCAATTATTTCCAATACCTACATAATCTAAATCACTAGCAGTTAAATTCTTCATTAAAATATAGCTTGCAGTTAAATCATTTCTAGTATTGTTCATTTGCGTCCAAGAAATTATTTGATATGGATCTCCAATAGTCCCGCTACCTGCCTGTTTTGTCCCTTGACAAAGGCCCCCACAAGTATCCGGACAAGTTTCTCCAATAACAGTAGTCGCGTTACAAGAACAATTGGGAATACAAAAAGCACCACTTACACAAACACCATTAAGAGTATCGCAAGTTCCATGAGTCATCGTACAATTTGCATCATCAGTACATCTAATCTCGGGAGAATTAGTAATATTTGTAATATCGAACTTATGCAACATCCATCTTTTACAATTAGTTTCACTTTCAGATTGACATCCACATTGCCATTTATCATTCAAGTCTTTCTGACATGCATAGGCAACAACATAAGTTTCACTCTGATTAACAACCCTATTTGAAACATTAATTATTAAATCCTTAGAAGCAAAATCTTTTATCCAATAAGAATTTGTAACAGGTGTCTGGTTAAAATTAAATACTTCCCAACTATGAGTTCTTTGATTAAATACATAACCTTTCTGATAAATATAGCCATTAATAGAAACATTTACGCTCAAATTAACCATATCATCAACCGCAACCAAAGAGTCAGAAGAAATTTTAAAAACAAGATCCTCTGAATTAGATAAATTATAAGGCGCAGAATAATTAGTACCTGAATAAGTATTAAGAGCAACATTTCCAGTAACTCCTTTAAAATAAAATCCGACAAGAATAAGTAAAATAATTACCAATAAACCCATAAATAAAACATTTTTATTAAAATACAAATTATTTCTCTTTTTCTCCATAAACAAAAACAGAGATTAAACTATTTAAATATAATTAAAGTGCTTGCCATCTTAAAGAAGGGTAACCACTATTCTTTGTAGAATTAATTGTCCAAATATTTACAAAATTCCAACCAGAAAATGTTGATTGCAATTTCATCTCAGTAGTTGTTTTACCAACTCCCGCAGCAGAAGTTGTTTGTCCTGAAGTGTTAATATCCCAATAGGAAGCTGTAGCCGTTGCCGAACTACCTATTAAACCACCAAACAAACTTACACCAGTAACATTACCAATTGAATAAGAATTAATTATTTTTCCTAAACCCGCTCCAACAAGACCACCAACAGACCCATTTCCAATTACCCGAACCATTGAATAAGAATTAGAGATATTTCCATCTGAATAACCTATCAAACCTCCAACATTAACTCCCGTAGCATTAATAATACCAATAGAATAAGAATTAGAAAGTTTTCCAGTATTGTAAAGAAAACCAACAATACTACCCACATTACTATCTCCCTTTACATTTACATTAGTCAAACCAACATCAGATATCTCTCCAGCAGCATAACCAAATAAACCCACATAAGACGCTCCAGATTTATTTATTGTTAAATTCGAGATAGTATTTCCATTTCCA
>CAYYKU010000053.1:0-4978 GCA_964440825.1 Candidatus Woesearchaeota archaeon | reverse complement strand
TTTCAAGTTTCTGCAAATGAGAATCTATCGTCGTGTACTTACAGCTTAAATGGTGGAGGAGCAAATTCGTCCATGACTTTAAATGGTAATCTTCAAGGAGCATATTATGGAGATTTTTATCCTATTTTTGATTTTCCTAATCTTTCTGAAAGCTATACCATTCAATTTACATGTACCGATACTTCAGGAAATTCCAATACTACTTCTCCAGTTACATTTAGTGTATTAAGTTCTCCTGAGCCTCCTATTGCATATGATCTTCATACTTTTGGCAGCGTATATATGGGAGATTATTATTTTCATTCAAATGATCTTCTTAATTTTACTGCATACGTTATGGATAGAGCTCATATAAATCTTTTAAGTGCGTGGCTTAAAACTAACTTTTATCCAACTCCTACTCCTGAATTAAATGAGAAAAATTATAATAGTGTATGTAACGCTATCAATTGCGGAGGGATTAGTTTTGGAAGTAACTATTCCACGGGGGTGCAAACTCTTGTTCAGTCTTTTTCTTCTGCTACTGGAGGATATGTTTATGGTGCTTGCTTTAATCTTAGTAGAAATCAAGATGCAAATGGTTCATTAGATATTTATTTGAAGTCTTCTTATAATGAACTGGGGTTTATTACTAATTTTTCTATCCCCTCCTCTTCTTTGCCTAGAGGAAATGTTCTTATTGGGGGTTTATA
Source organism: Candidatus Woesearchaeota archaeon (assembly GCA_964440825.1). GTDB lineage: Archaea > Nanobdellota > Nanobdellia > Pacearchaeales > GW2011-AR1 > CABMGO01. The sequence continues at coordinate 4,286 of CAYYKU010000053.1, read as the reverse complement.
TTATCCTCCTCCAATTGTTTATTGTGGCAATTTTAGTTCTGCAGTTTATCTTGAAGCAAATAAAACTTTTTATCTATCTTTAGAATCTCCAACGTCTCCACATTATCATTATACTACTTATAACCGAATTGATGATCCCTATAAACGAGGAGGAAGTTTTCGTTATTTTTCTTCTAGATGGTATTCCTATCCTACCGCGGATCTTTATTTCGAAGTTTTATCTATGAATCTTACTGAAAAAACAGAAACACCTATTATTAATTTCTCTGGAGAACAAAACGCCTTTGTTTCTATGATGAAAACATCTCCGGCGTTGCAATTAATTGATTCTTTGGGTAAACCTCTTTATTATTCTTATGAGTGGTGTGCAAATGATTCTCTTTTTCCAGAAGGTGGTTGTGGAGGGTCTATTTTATACCTCTTGGATTCGGCTCCTTCTGCAACTACTCCTGTTTCAAGAATAGATTACCCTCAAAATAATAGTGTTGTAAATGGAGTTATTGAATTAGACGGATATGCTTACAATCAAAATGGTTTGGGTCTTGTTAAATATATGTACAAGAATTCTTCAATGGCATATTATATTAATTTAGATGGATGTAATTATTTAAGTTCAGATGCAAAATGTAACTGGGATGTAACCAATGTAACTAAATGGATTGCAAATATTTCTTATGATTTTATTTTAACTGTGTGTGGTTTAGATGGAACTTGTACAAACTCTACACCTAAAACTTATTTTATTGATAGAGAAATTCCATATATAATTTATAAAAACGTAACTTATCCTGCAGGGCAAACAAGCGTTAGATTTGGTCAGAATATCTCTTTTATTGTTAATGCGACTGATACTTCTCCTGGAATAAATACAACTCTTATTGATTTATCTCAAGCAAATGGAACTTCTTGGACTGGAATGATTTTTTCTGGAGGTTCTTTGAGTTCGATGGATACTAGTTCCTGGAATATTAGTTTAACAATTCTGAATTCTACAAGTAGTAACTTTACAATGTTACCCTATCAAATATGGGATAATACTACTGGAACAAGTAATATCTTAAACGATACATTTAATTTTGAACTAGATAATGAAGTACCTCGGTATAATAATCTGACTTTAGAAATTCCTGGTCCTTATTATCCTGGAGATTTTTTGACTTTCTCTGTAAACGTTTCGGATAACTTGGAGTTAGATCATTATATTTTCTCTTCGAATATTTCTGGAAGTTGGGTTAATGAAACAACTAATTTTGTTGGAAGTGATTTATTAAATCAATATGCTACTGCGTCGAGTACTCTTGTGTCTAATGGAACGTTTTCTTATTTATTCTATTTGTTTGACGATGCAGGGAATATGAATCAAACAAATGTGGGAAGTTTGGTTGTTAGTGATGCAACTTCTGGAATAAATATTTCTTTGATTTCTCCTGCTGATGGAGCTGGTTTTGGTTATTATAATTTGACTTTTGTTTACAACTATACTGGAGATGATGCAGATGTTTGTTCTCTAAGTGCGAACGGTACTTTTATTTATTCCTCTTCTCCTGCAAAGGATACAACTCTTTATTTTTCTCAGAATATAAGTGATGGTTGGGATTATTGGTATATTGTTTGTAATAATAGCGATGGTGCTAATTATATTAGTACTACAAGATCTGTTTATGTGGATACACAGAAACCCTACTTCAATTTCACTCTTCTTAGTCAGATTATTTACAATAATCAATCGTTTGTGTATCAAATTAATGCAACAGACAGCGCCACATTTGATAGTTATGCCGTTAATGATACAACTAATTTTCAGATAAATTCTACTACTGGTTATTTGACAAATATCACCGGATTAAATGTTGGAACTTATTGGTTAAACATTACAATAAATGATTCAGTTAATAATTTGAATTCAAGCGTTTTTAATTTGACTGTTCTGGATAGTGTTCTTTCGGATACGACCGCACCTCAAATCACAATTATTTCTCCAACAGCAACAACTTATTCTACATCTACTATTGATTTTAATATTTCTTCAAATGAAAATTTATCTAGTTGTGAAGTTAGTATTGATAATTATGCAACAAATTATACTCTTACTTTAAATTCTTCTTTGACTGGTGCGAATTATACGTTAAGTTCAATTAATGATGGATCTTATACTGCGAAGTTTTGGTGTAATGATAGCTTGGGAAATGTGAATAGCACCTCACAAATTAATTTTGGAGTTGATGCTCTTGCTCCAAATGTAACCTTATTAACTCCTGTAAACGGAACTATTACTTCAAATCAAACAATTAATTTCACCGCAAATATAAGTGATACTATGGGTATTGCAAATGCTACCATAAATATTTACAACGAAACGGGTTTGTATAATTCAACAATTGTAACTTTCATTGGAGGCGTAACTCAAACAATTATTGGAATACCTGTTTTCTTAGTTGAAGGAATCTATACTTGGTTCTTTGAAGTTTATGATTGGGCTGCAAATCTAGGAAGTTCTGAAATTGGGGGAGGAGATGCAAATAATACGGTTACGGTAGATATCACTAATCCGGCTTTGAATATTACTTATCCTTTGAATGTAAGTTATGCAGTAAATGTTTCTGATTTGAATTATACTTACTTGGATGTTAATGCAGATAGTTGTTGGTATAGTAATAATTCTGGAGTTTGGAATTCTTCAATAGTTTCTGCAGGTGTTAATTTTACTGGAATTACTTCTATTGAAGGTTCAAATACTTGGACCGTTTATTGTAATGATTCTGCAAATAATTTAAATTCGAGCTCTGTGACTTTTGGGAAGGACACAACTCCACCTTACTTTACTACAATACCCGCAAATACCACGATAAATTACACTCAAGGATTTGGTGTTCAGTTTGTAGCAACAGATGAAACTAGTTTTGGAACTTATGCAATTAATTGGACTACTAATTTCAATATAAATTCTACTGGTTACTTAAAAAATACAACTCAACTTGGTGCTGGAATTTATTTAATAAACGTAACAATTAACGATACAAGTAATAATCTAAATTCAACTGTTTATCAAGTAATAGTAAATACAACTTCACCAACAATTACTAAATATCTTAATGGAGTTAATAACAATTTATCATCTGTTGTTTATCCTCAACAAGTTAATGCAAGTGGTTTAACTACTGGAGGAACATTAGTAGTTTATAGAGATGGAACAGCAATAACAAATAGTGCAAATTATACTTTAGGAGTTGGATATTACAGATTTGATTTTAATGTTACCGGAAATCAAAATTATACCAATTTATCTCAAACATTATTCGCTAATGTAACTCGGGCAGGAAATTCTTTTATCGTTTTAATTAATGGTTTACAAAATAATCAATCGTCTATTTATGGGACTCCAACTAATGTTTCAGTTTCAGGAAATATGACCCCTGTAACTATTAATGTCAATGGAACTGCATTTATATCTTCGACAAATTACACGTTAGGCGTGGGTTATTGGACTGTTAATGTTTCAACCCAAGGGAATGCAAACTATTCTGGAAATGAAACAATAAGATACATTAATGTAAGCCAAAATTTAGGGGCGTGTTCAATATTATTTAATGAAACCTCTCCTTTAGTTTATCCTAGAGAATTTAAAGTTTATACTGATTGTAATTCAGATTTTACTCTTTATAGAAATGGGACTTTAATTACAAATAATTCAGTTCAGAGTTTAGGTGTTGGAGTTTATAATTTCTCGGTGTTTAGAACAGATACTTCAAATTATTCTGTAATCTCTGATGAGGAAAACTTCGAGATAACTCAAGCAACGCAAACAATAACTCCTTTACTTAACGGAGCAAGTTCTAATTTAATAATAACATATCCTCAACAATTTAATGCTTCTTTTAGTGGGACAAATGGAACCGCAGTTACAATTACAATTAATGGAATAACAATTTCCAAAGCAACAAATTATACTTATGGAGTAGGCGCTTATAATGTAACTTGGACTTTGCCTGCTAATCAAAATTATACTGCCTATGTTGGACAGTTAAACTTAACAATTACACAAGCAACATCTCAGGTTTATGCTTATGTAAATAATTTAAGAACAAATTATTCTGGAATAAACGGGACAACTAATTTGAATATTTATTTGAATGCTAGTCTAATTAGTGGAACTGGAAGTGTAAATCTGAGTTTGAATGGAACTGTTATTAATACCGCTCTGGGAAATAGTTTTAATATTACTAATTTACCAATTGGATACTACAATGTAACTGCTTTGTTTGGAGAAAATCAAAATTATACTTCTT
>CAYYKU010000052.1:0-5007 GCA_964440825.1 Candidatus Woesearchaeota archaeon | reverse complement strand
CATGCCTCCTTATTCATGTGTATACTCACAATGGACAATCAATAAATACAGACTAAAACTAAGTATAGTATGGCAACAATGATTGATACGCCCGCATATAAGTCCTTGTGGACAGAAGCTCAACAATGGATTCGAACAAACATTAGAGAAATAGCTGAAAGAGATTTAGGAAGTGAGGATCTTGTAAGTAAATTTGTTAGCGTAGCTGAAAGAGCATATTATACAAATGTTGAAGACTACTCTCCCGGCAAGTGCGACTCTTTAGGATTAACGGGCTTAAGATTCAGCCCAGAACTACAAACACTTCTTGCAAGAATAAAAAAAGCAGATAGACATGGGTATGCAACCGCAGAAATAAGAGAATACGAACAAACAAGATTATTAGCTATCTAATCTAAATTAGTTCTTTTAACATAATTCCAGATAATTTAATTAAAAATGGATTAATTAAAAATGAAAGATAAATCAATATATTGACACTATTCTTTACCTGTCTTTATATTTTCACTGTCCAACTATTCGCACAATATTCAACTCTAAAAACATACTGACAAGTGATATAACAATTGTAGGATTAGATTGTGTATGAGCAGCACAATGCCACTACATATCATAGGAGGATTTGGCGACGTGACAATAGGAAGAAAATTAAAATTCATCCTTCTTGATAAGGAAATATCTTCAACATTAGGATTAATTTCTATACTCGATACTTATCCAGATAAAGAAAAAATAGAAAAAAACCCAAGGGATTATCTGGAATATGTAGTTAAACCTAAATTTAAAACTCACGTAGAGGACACAGTATTAGATGCCCTAGCCGAAAGAATAAAATCTGGAGGAATAAGATACTTCGTATCTGACAAAGAAGGAAAAGACGTAGACAATTTTTTCAAACAAACAAAAGAAGGAGAAATTATTGATATTTCAACCCCTAATTTATTTCATTTAAGCTACTTAGAAAGAGCAGCAAGAGAAACTCTTGCACATGTAACCTTAGAAAAACCAGCAGTAATAAACAGAGGACAAATAGAAATAGCTAGAAAAATACTAGAATATCAGAAAAAAATAAATCCTCAAAGAATTTTTATGGATCAAGAGCACTATTCGCACTATGAAATGATTTCTGAATATATACAAAATATTAGAAAAACTATTGGGAATTTAGGAAAAATAAGAAAAATAAAAATAGAGCTAAAAGAAAATGAAGGGTTTGAAAGCGATAGAAATAAAGGAGTAATCAATAAAAATCTTTCAGGGGGCGGAATTTGGTTAGATCTTGGGCCTCATGCACTTGCCTTCCTTACTTCATTAGAATCTAAAGTAGACAAAGACACAATATCTGCCACTAGATATAAATACTTTGATCCTGAAATTGCAGATGAAAAATATAAAGAAACTAGAATGGAAACTTCATTTTATGCAAAATCCCCTTACTTTATTAAAGAAGGAGCAAAAATAGAGATTATCGTTGGAAAAGCAGCAGATGAGACAAGAAAAATTTTTGAAATAGAACATAAAAATGGAATAGTAACTCTAAACACTGGTGAAAGAAAATACTCATATCAAGGGTATGAAAAAGTTATCGACAAACAAGAACCTTTCTTAAATTCCTATAAAAACCTTATCTCCGCAGTAATGAACCATAATACTCCTATAAACCCCATAGAGAAGTCTTTGAAAACACTTGAAAATTTATTTGAAGTGCAATCAGTAGCAGACTCAAAACCAATGATAAGTTATGATATGTGGAGATAAAATACCAAAATGAAAAAAGCAATAGTGACGGGAGGTGCAGGATTTATAGGAAGCAATCTAGTAGACTTGTTAATTGAAAATAAATTTGAAGTAACTATCATAGATAATTTATTATCTGGAAAGAGAGAGAATATTAATCCCAGGGCAAAATTTTATCAAGAAGATATAAGTAATTTTGAAAATATTAAAACAATATTTGAAAAAGAAAAACCAGATTTTGTATTTCACCTTGCTGCAAAAATAAACGTGAGAGAATCAATAGAAAAACCAATAGAATATGCACAAGACAATATTCTTGGAACTCTCAATCTAATAGATCTTTCTGTAAAAAATGGCGTCAAACATTTTGTATTCTCTTCAACAGGAGGTGCAATTTATGGAGATGAAGTAGAAATCCCCACAACTGAAAATTCACCGGCATTCCCTCTAAGCCCTTATGGATGTTCTAAATACGCAATAGAAAAATACTTAATTTATTATAATAGGGTTAAAGGACTAAAGTTTACTTGCCTTAGATATGCTAATGTTTACGGCCCAAGACAAAATCCAGAAGGCGAAGCAGGAGTAATTTCTATTTTCTTCCAAAAAATGTTTGCAAAAAAACCAATTACTATTTTCGGAGGAATTCAAACTAGAGACTTTATTTATGTAAAAGACGTAGCAAGAGCAAATCTCCTAGCACTTGAAGACGAAAACAGCAAAACATACAACATTGGAACTGGAAAAGAAACAGATATAATAGAAATATTCAACAAAATAAATAAATACTTTAAAGATTCATTTTCTGCAGAATACAAACCCGCAATAGATGGAGAACAGAAAAGAAGTTGTCTAAATTATGCAAAAATAAAGGAGCATCTTAACTGGTCCCCTAGAACAACGCTTACTGAAGGATTAAATAACACATACTGCTGGTACTTAGATAGTCTCAAAAAACGCTAAGACAAAGCTTTATAAATTAACTTTTTTTAAGAAAACCATGAAGCGAAGTTCAAGACGTTGGAAGAAGAAAAATCAAATGCGTTGGAAGTGGCAGCGTAAAAGATTAAAGAAGGAAAAGAGAAAGAGAAAGTTAAAGAGAGGATAGTTCTCTAATTAATTGTATTTCTAAATAATATATTTCAAACAACCAATATACTTTTAAACACTTAAACGGATAAATCATTATGGCAGACGATGACCCTTGTGCACCTTCAATAGAAAAATTTCATAAAGCTCCACCAAGAATAATTGAATCAGTTAGTCCTCCTTATTTCTATCGCAAATTACATCTAAATCTATTCAGAGGTTTCCAAGAAGCATATCAGATGTTTAGAAATGAAGCCGAATTTATTAACAACTTAAGGGTAAAAATCAATACTAAATATTCTTTAAAACCAAACAAAGACAGTATGGATTTAAGTGTAGAAGAACCTTCGATACAAGATGCAGTTTGGAGATTAAGATTTAAAGGAACGAAATTAGAAGACGGAGCAATTCCAGAAAACCCAATACTTCTCACTATTGCACATGGGACAATGATAGGAGAACATCTGTCTAGATACCCTATAAACAAAGTACATCCAGCAGTAGAAGGACTAGATCAAACAACAGTCAATTATTTCAATACTCTTCAAGCAACATATAGAGAGTATCTTCTAAAAAGATAATATATTTTATATTGCAATATTGCTTATAAACAAACTCATTACTCTAAAACTATGTCTAACCTAAATTATGATTTGATTGCATTTGATTGCGACGGAACTTTAACAGATTCAGCTAAACAGATAGCTATTTTTTGCAACGACCTAAACACTTCAGGCAAATATTCACTACCCATAGTAGATATAAAAAACACCCCATCAGTAAAAAATATTCTTGGTGCAACAATGGAAATAGTTTTTACAAAATATGGCTTTCCCCAAGAGGAAGTTCCACACCTAGTAAATATATGTAGAAGAACATTTCTTCAAGAGTCACGCTATAAATATTCTCCCTTTCCAGGAGCAATTTTTCTACTTGAAAAATTAAAAAAAGAAAGAGTTACAACAGGGCTAGTTACTGCAAATCTTCTTGAAAATGTTACCCGAGATCTTGGCCCAGCTATAAAAGATTTTACAGAAGTAATAGATAAACATCAGCTAACAGAAAAAAACTGGAAAAAGGAAGATGCATTAGAATGGATGAAACAATATTATCAAAGTAAAACTCCTATTTATATTGGCGACACCTTAAAAGATAAAGAAGCTGCAGAAAAGGCAGGATGGCCCTTTATTTGGGTAACTTATGGCTGGGAAACTCCTCCACAAGAATATCCTAGACAAGCAAGGTCCATTAAAGACATATCGCAATTATTAAGGAGATAGATTATTCAGCAAAAGTTTCTAACTAACAACTAAATAACAATAATCCTTATAAACTATTTTCTAAAAAAACGATTATGAATAAAACATTTATCTTTGATTTAGACGACACCCTTATTTTTAACCAGCATTATTATTCTCTGGCGCAAATAAACTTCGCCAGATATGTTTTTGATACGCTAGGCCCAAGAGCACCAAATGCACAGGTAATATTAAATCTTGAAGTAAAGAATGATTTAAAAAATGTACCGAAAATGGGTTTTTCCAAAGAAAGATTTCCAACATCATTCGCAGACACTTATAGACAAATCTCCAAAAGATTAGGAGAATCTCCACAACAAAGAGAAAAACATGCTCAAGAAGCATATAACTTGGGAGCAAAGGTTTTCGACAGTAACATGTGGCTTCCAGACTTAGTTCCGGGAGCATTATGCACCTTAGAATTTTTAGTTAATCAAAAAGACGAACTATTTCTTTTAACCACTGGAGATAAAGAAATTCAAAGAAAGAAGATAGAAAAATATGAGCTATCTACATGGTTTGGAAACAACATTAACATTGTTCCACATCATAAAAAAGAAAGAATTATAGAGATTTCAACAGGTAAAACTATACATAACGTTTGGTTTATTGGAAATTCAGCAAAAAGTGATATATCTCCTTCACTAGAAGTAGGAATTGGAGCAATATACGTCCCTCAAGAAACATGGGAATATGAATGTCACGATTTAGATAAAGTGGATAAAACACATCTTATAACATTAAAAGAAATTGGTGAAATCCCAAAAATATACCCTTCGCTATAGTATAAAAAACTTAAAAAGGAAAATACCTCAATAAAGGCCAAATATGTTTATATTCTGCTTAAGAATATCATTAATTGAGTTAATTGAATCTTGATTTG
>CAYYKU010000051.1:0-5355 GCA_964440825.1 Candidatus Woesearchaeota archaeon | reverse complement strand
ATTTAAATCGTGTATTCTATTAATTTTTATGGGACGAGAAGATGAAATAATAAATGAGCGAAAGAGAAAAATAAGTGAGTTAGCTGAGAAAAAAATTCTAGCATATTCCTATAAATTTGAAGGTCATGAAAAAAGGGCTTTCAGTGTAGATGTACAATCAAAGTATGTAGATTTGAAAAACGAAGATATTTCTCAAGCAGAAGTTTTAGTTGCAGGTAGGGTAATGTTCTTGAGAAGTTTTGGTAAATTAGCATTCGCAAAAATTCAGGATTTAAAGGGCACAGTCCAAGTAGTTTTGCAATCTGATAAAACTCCTGAAAAGTTTATGGAAATATTCAATAATTATATTGATTCTGGAGACATTATTGGTGTAAAAGGCCATCCTATGAAAACAAAAACTGGAGAAGTCTCTGTTTTAGTAAAAGAACTGGAATTACTAACAAAATCTGTTTTACCTCTTCCAGATAAAGTTCATGGTCTTAAAGATGAAGAAGAAAAATTAAGAAAAAGATATTTAGATATTATCATGAATCCGGAAATAAAAGATCTTTTTATTAAAAAGCAAAAATTCTGGAGTACAATTAGAAATTTTTTAATTCAAAGAGGATTCTTAGAAGTTGAAACTCCTGTTTTAGAAAATGCAGCAGGTGGAGCAGCAGCGACACCATTCAAAACACATCACAATGCTTTAGATCTCGATGTTTTCTTAAGAATTTCTATGGGTGAAATCTGGCAGAAAAAACTTTTAGTTGCAGGTTATGAAAAAACTTTCGAAATTGGAAGACAATTCAGAAACGAAGGAATGGATGCAGAACATTTGCAAGACTATTCCCAATTCGAATTTTATTGGGCTTATGCAGATTATAAAGATGGAATGAAACTTACAGAAGAATTATACAAAGAAATTGCAATGGCTGTTTTAGGAACCTACAAATTTTCTTGTAGGGGTCATGAAGTAGATTTCGGAAAAAAGTGGGAAGTTTACGATTATGAAACCTTAATCAAAGAAAAAACAGGAGTAAATATTTACAATGCTGAAAAAGAGGACATTCAAAAAAGATTAAAAGAATTGAAGGTAGAGTTTGATCCTAAAGTGGACAAGTGGAGATTAGTTGATATTTTATGGAAAGTTTGTAGAAAACAACTTTCTGGTCCGGGATTCTTAGTTGGTCAGCCCGTTGAGTTGGTTCCGTTGGCAAAACGTTCAAGAGAAGATCCTAGAAAAGTAGAGCAATTCCAAATTATTATTGCAGGTTCTGAAGTTGGAAATGGTTATTCTGAATTGAATGATCCTCAAGATCAAGAAGATAGATTCAAGAGACAAAGAACTTTGAAAGATGCTGGAGATACAGAAGCTCAAGAGCATGACGAAACATTCGTTGAAGCATTGAAATACGGTATGCCTCCTGCTTGCGGTTTCGGAGTTTCAGAAAGACTTTTCGCATTCCTAATGAACAGACCGATAAGAGAAACTGTTGTATTTCCATTAATGCGACCAGAAGAAACTGAGAAAGCAGAAGAAGGCAAAGTTCAAGAAAAAAAGTCTAATGGTAAAAAATCTTCTAGTAAAAACTAATATCAAAGAATCCTCAGAATTCGCAGTTTCTGAAGAATTTATTGAAGAGTTAGAAAAGAAAGTTTCTGAAGATATTAAAAAAGCAGAAGCTCGTGCAAAAGCAAATAACCGACATACTCTCCTTGCAAGGGATCTCTAGCAATATTTTTCAATATAGTAATACTTATAACACTAATTTTTTTAGGAATATCATGGGAGACGATATAATTCAAAGTAAATGCGGATTATGTGTAGCCCATACGCTCCACGATGCATATTCTTTCATAAAATCCTTACAACACAGAGGGAGGGAAGCTTGTGGTATTTTTGCATTCGGTAAAAATAGAATAGATGTAATAAAATGGAAAGGAAGTGTAAGTAAAGTAGACTTAATTGACTTACATAAGATTTTTCCAGCATCTCTATATCATACTTTCGGAGCACATGTAAGATATGCAACAAAAGGAAGGGAAGACAAAATCTTAGAAGACGCACATCCTCATGTGATTGGTGGTAAACTAGAAAACAGAGGAGATCATATATTAATCAGAGATTGTCAAGCTGTTGCAATTCACAATGGGCAAGTAAATTTCTCAAAAAAATTAAATCCGAATTTAGAATGTGACACTCGGGTTCTTTTAAAATACTATCTTAAGAATGGAGAAAAAGAATTAGTAAATAAAATTGATGGATCTTTTACACTTGCAATTGCAGATAAATCTAAAGAGGAGGTAATTGTTGTAAGAGATAAATATGCAGTAAAGCCCGGATGTTTAGGATTTAAAGATGGGAAGTATTGTGCAGCTTCAGAAAATATTGCACTTACAGAAAACGGAGCAATTCATTTGGAAGATTTAGACAGCGGAGTAATTTACTATTTAGCAGCACATGGTGGTTATCGTAAATTACCAATTGAGGAAAATAAACAACATAGGCATTGTTTCTTTGAATGGAACTACATTTCTTCTGCACAATCAATAATTAATGGCTTAAGTGTTTTAAGATTACGTCAGGAACTAGGGAAAGTTTTAGCTGAAGAATTTGGAAATATAAAAGCAGATGTAATAAGTTTTTTACCTCGTTGTCCAGAAGCGGCTGCAAGAAGTTACGCTAAAGCTTTGGGAAAAGAAGAATTATTTAGACCATTATTTTATAAAATGCGTGGAGAGCGAGCATTCCAAGGCACTACAAAAGAAGATCGTAACGAATCAATAAAGTCAAATCTTAACATCCTTCCAAATGCAAATAAGTTTATTTTAGGGAAAACAATAGTTTTGGTAGATGATAGTACTGTCAGAGGTAATAATTCTAAGTATGCTAGGGAGCTTTTAGAAAAAGCCGGTGCAAAGAAAATTTATTTATTAAACTATACTCCGAGAATTGGAATAATAGGTAGTGATGGCGTTCCTAGGGGCTGTATGTGGGGAGTAGATATGCCCCCAGAGGATGATTTTATTGTAAGAGACAAGCTAAAGTCTACAAACAGAAGTGATGAAGATATTTCCAAAGAAATTGGTGCAGAAGTTAGGTTTTTATCTGTTGGGGCAATGTTTAGGGCGTTCGAAAGATGCGGAATAAAGCGAGACAATCTTTGCAGTTTTTGCATTGGCGGGCCGCATCCATTCAAACAGTTCTATAACAATCCTTAAAAAAGATGTTCATTTAATTAATTCATGGAAAAAGAGAGTGATCATAAGGCAGAAATTCTAGACGTTGCGAATAAAGTAAATAGTGGTGATTATGAGATTACCTGGGAGAATAATGCAAGTGGCGTTCCAAAATTGCTCAAGAAAAAATCTGAAATAGTGAAAGGAAGAAAGTCTAGAAAGGCCGGAGGGGATTTTGAATTAAAAGTTCGTAAAGATTTAGAAGCTAAAGGGTGGGTCGTTGCAAAATGGCCAAATAATATTGAATTTGAAAAGGAGGAAAATAAAAATGCCATTTAGAAAAAGATTAATTCCTTACAATAAGGGAAAGAAGAAGAATGAAGCTCAAAAAGCACAGATATTTACAAAAATTTGTCCATTTTGTAAAAAAGAAATTAAAACGAAAAGAAAGAACCAAATATACTGTAATTTAATATGTTACTCTAAATCTGATAAATTAAAGGAATTTGCTAAGAATAGTAGCTTAATAAATAAAAATTCTTTAAATAAATATCATTTGGGACATAAACATTCAGAAGTCACTAAAAATAAAATATTAGTTCATCCAAATAGGCATTCTTTTCCTAAAGGTAAATTAAATCCAGGATACCTTAAATCGGAGGCCACTATTCAAAAGATAAAAGATAAAAGACTTTTTCAAAAAGTTTTAAAGAAAGATACTAGGCCAGAAGTAGCTATGCAAAATTTACTTACTGATTTGCAAATTAATTTTACTAAGCATAAGCCTCTCCTAAATATAGAACATAAATATCAATGTGATTTATTTATTGAGCCAAATATTATTATTGAGTGCGACGGAGATTATTTTCATAATTATCCCTATGGAAGAGAATTAGATAGGGTTAGAACTAAGGAATTAAGTGACAAGGGATATAAAGTGATAAGATTTTGGGAGCATGAAATAAAAAAAGATATAGATTTTTGTAAGAAAAAAATCTTAGAGGTAATAAATGAAAAAAGGTAAAATGGTTTCAGCAAAAAAAGGGATGGTATTTAATCCCTTTTTTAAGAGAATGATGCCTTCAATTTCAAGTACTGGATTTCCAGATTTTATTGCCTTCCAACTTGTCGGAGAAAGAACATATAATATTATTGGGGTGGAGTGTAAAGTTAATGGAATTTTATCCAAAGAAGAAAAAGAAAAATGCGCATTTTTATTACAAAATAAAATTTTTAATGAAATTTGGATAGCAAAGAAAAGTGAAAAACGTGGCGGCCCAATAGAATATAAAAATTTTAAAGAAGAATATGGTTCTAAGTTCGGAGTTGAATAAATACTCTTAAAAACACTTAATTCTTTTACATATTATGCAAAATGCATTATCTCATATAAGTAAAAGAAAAAGAGTGTCAAAGAAATTGGACGAATATCCGTCTAAAAGATTTTGGATTAGGTTATTAGATAGGATGTTAGTCATAATCGCAATTATTGGTCCATTAATAGGTATCTCTCAAATTTGGGACGTATTTTACTTAAAAGATGTTTCTGGATTGTCTATATTTTCCTGGGCATCTTGGACTTTTTTTAATTTGTTTTGGATATTATATGGGTTTGTACATAAAGAAAAACCAATTATTATTACTTACATTCTCTGGTTTTTGTTAAACTTTTCGATTGTAATCGGAATACTTTTATACTCTTAATAATTAATTTAATTAATGAGGTTAAATATATTTTTAGTTTTGACAATCTTTTTTATCTCTAGTTGTTTTGCTCAATGTAATTCTGGCCAGGTAGATATTAATTCAGCATCTTTAACGGATTTAGATAAATTAACCGGTATTGGTCCTGCATATGCTCAAGGTATTGTTGATGGCCGACCCTATTCTACTCTAGATGAATTAGACAAAGTTAAGGGGATAGGTCCTAAAACTTTGGAAAAAATAAAAGCTCAAGGATTAGCATGTATTTCTTCCGGAATTGTAGTAAAATCAGAAGAAGAAATTTCAGAAATCTCTTCTAAAATTGAAGAGTTAGAAGAAGATATCTCTCCAACCACTTATTCTCCCCAAGTTACTTCAAAGGTAATTCAAGAAACACAAATTAATGAACCTATAGGTTTAGCAGAAGAGCAGACAGGCTTTGCGTCTAAATTAAACATTTAGCCTAGAATAGTAATTTTGCTTTCGCAA
>CAYYKU010000050.1:0-5402 GCA_964440825.1 Candidatus Woesearchaeota archaeon | reverse complement strand
TGCGAAAGCAAAATTACTATTCTAGGCTAAATGTTTAATTTAGACGCAAAGCCTGAATGGGGTATTTTATGGGCTTTAGAAGAGTTAATTCTGGAGTTGAGCGGTTAGTAGCTTGGGCTGAAAATAAGTTAAATAATCCGTTAATACGTTACGAGCCTTTTCAAGTTTATTTAGAAAGGTCTTCTGAAGGTTGTTTGTTTTTTGGCAAATCTCCTTGTGTTAGAGCAAGAATTAAAAATACAAAAACTGGGAAAGATTATATGAAAACTTCTTATTCTTTGTATCCTCTTGTGCCTCCAATACTTAAGCCATACGCCGAGGCTAGAAATTTGCATATTTTTGAAGAAGTATGTTTGGCTTTACAGGAGAAAGGCCTGCCATATGATTCCACTTTGAAAATTATCTAGTTTCAAATGGTTTATAAATAATATTTTGTTCGTTTTTTTATGAGAATTCCCTTAGATGTTGTTGGAGATATTGCGATTTTGAAGTTTTCTAGATACGTTCCTTGGATTTATAAGAAATATTATGGCTGGAAGCTCTTGAAGAATAATAAGCATTTTAAGGTTATTTTGGAAAAGACTTCTGGGTTTTCAGGCGTGTTGAGGGTACAAACTACAAAATGGATTGCTGGGGAGAGAAGAAAAGATACTATTCATAGAGAGAATGATTGTTCCTTTTATTTAGATGTTGATGAAACTTATTTTTCTCCGAGACTTAGTCAGGATAGGAAGATTATTGCTGAAGAGGTATTGAAAATTATTAAACCAAAGAGCCGGGCGCTGATTATGTTTGCAGGAGTTTCTCCTTTGCCGATTGTTTTGGCTAAAAATTTGAAAAGAAACAAGAGTTCTGCAGAGATTATTTCTTCTGAGTTAAATAAAAAAGCGTGTGAGTATGGCGAAAAGAATGTTAGGATGAATAAAGTAGGGGATTATGTGAATGTGTTGTGTGGTGATTCTAGAAAATTGTGTGATTCTCTAGCTAAGAAGAAGAGTAAATTTGATTTTATTTTTATGATGCGGCCAAATTTAGAGGAAACTTTTTTAGATGCTGCTTTGAAGGTATCTAGGAAAGGAACTATTATTTATTATCATGGGTTTTCTGAAGGTGAAGATAAAGTTAGTGAAGAAATTCTGAATGATATTAAGAAGGCAAAACGTAAAGTTTCAAAATTAGAGATTAGAAAAGCAGGCGATATAGGCGTTAGAAAAAATCGATATAGTGTTAAATTTAAGGTTTTGAATTAATTAATTTCCATTTTCCTTCTGAAAAATAGAGCCCTAGTCTTTTATTTTCTATTGCAGCTGATTCAGTATAAAGAATTAATAGTGGGAGAAGTGGGTTTTTTTCAGGGTTTTGTCCGTATTGTTTGAGTTTTTGTGTAATTTTGTTATAGTAATGTTTTATTCTACCTCTATTTGTTTCTCCTATTGTGCTTGCAATGCTTTCGTCTACTTCTTCTCCAATTTCTAGAGGTAATGTTCCAATAGCTGCAATTTCACCATTTGCTAGATGCTCTAAATCTGATTCTGTAAATCCAAATTTCGATTCTTCTGGAATTGTGTCTCTTTCAAGTTTATTTTCTGATTGATTGACTAATTGCCATGTTTGAAAATTAAGAAAACCTCCAGAGTTAATTGTATATCTACTTTTTTCAGAAGTTTGTATAATTAGTCCCTCTGGAAAATATTCTATGGGGTTGAAAGGAGTATATTGGTTAGATTTAGCCCTTATTGGTTTTTGTTGTTTGAAGAATGAAAAGAACATTGTTTTAGTAGTCATGACGATAGCCAGGAGTTTCCCCCTCTATAGCCGTCATCCCCTTAGTTTCTTGAAATAATTGCATAGTTGCATAATTGCCATATGTTCTATACATAGTTCTTACTCCATTTTTACCTAAGCAAGGAGTATTATTTGTTTGTACGCTTTGGTTTGCTTCTTTTCTCATAGCTTTATTTTTTTCAAAAGGAAGGGGTTGTTTTGCTATAGTTTCTAATTTTTTAGATTTTAATCTTTCTGCTGCCTCTTTTATTAGCTGGATTCTATCTTTCATCTCTTATATACTTCTAGTTTTTGTGCTTGAGGGGAATATTTTGCGTAGAACTCTATTTTAGATTTTCTGGCTTCTTTATTTACTACTATTTCTAGATATTTTCCCAGGTCAGGATTTGTAATTCCATCTAAACATCTTGCTTCTACAACTCCCGTTTGCATGCCTTCAACAATTTCTTGTATTGTTTTATTTGCAGTCCCTAGATGAAACGCAGTTTCTTTTCTTTTCTTTTGTTCATCTATTGAAATTTCCCTAGTTGTGGGGTTTTTTTCTTCTATAAAATTAAACGATTCTAAAGTTCTTTTGAGTTTTCGGTTCATTACATCTCCTAAAATTCCCGTGGTCCCAACATTCAATGATATAATATATTCTTTTCCGTCATAAGATATCATTGAAATTGTAAATTCATTTGTTCCGCCAAGTACTGGCAATGCCGGCAATATATATGTTAACTTTGGAGATTCAGGTAGGTATGATTCAAAGCGTGCTTTAATGTCTGGGAAAATTTCTTTCGTTATTCTTTCCCTTATTTTTTTCCCTGTTTTGTTTGATACTTTTTCAGTTTTTGTAAATTGGTGAGAGTATTCTTTCATTTTAGTATTTAATTGCCTCACAATTTTTATAGTTTACTGGATCATGACAAGTGCTTATTCTATGAGATACTCGTCTTGGATGTTTTGGTTCATATTGGCAAGATCCTAAACAAGGGCATGACCATTTCATTTGACTCATGTTTAATCCGAGTGCAAGTCCGCTACTGATTATTGGTCTTTTTTCTGGCATCATTGGTTTTGTTAATCTTAAGTCTACTATCCTGTCTGCATTTGCCTCATCTATTCTTTGTGCAAGTTCTAGTGAATCTCTGACCAAGAAAGGTGTTTTTTTAATAGATAAGTATTCTGGTTTCATTTTAAAAGTGGAATAATTCTCCTATTTTATTGTCGTAATCTTGTTTAAAGCATTTGTATGTATCTGTGTCTTCTACTTTAATTTTTCCATTTGCTATTCCAGAAGCATTTTCTAAAAATGTTCTTTCGAAAGCTTCTAGGTAGCTATTTCCGGCAATATAACATCCTAAAGCATCATCATTTTTTATATATGATCTAGAACCATGATTAAATTCTTTTCTAAATTCTCTACCTATTGTTTGAACAGCAGTGACTAAATTTTTTGTTGCTGTGGCTTCTCCTCTTTTAAATCCTGTTTCACTAGGTCTCAATATTACATTAAAAGCTATTACTCCTATAGCTGCTCCTGTCGCTAGCCCCATTAAATAATGCTTTGTTTCTTCAGGTATTTTTTCTATAATGTTTTTTAGTTTTCCCATTTTATTGTTTCTCCAGTGATAACATTTTTTCTAATTCATTGCTGTGCAATCCTTCTCCAGACTTATGCCTAGTTTCTAAAAGGAACTGTATTGTTGTAGCTTGTTCGTCTGTAAGTTCTTTACAGTTTCTAGATGTTCCTCCAAATAATCCTCCAAGTAGTTGTTCATTAGTTACTCCAACTACATAGCCTTTGTCATTTGTTTGTAAATATTGCATTTTATCATTTCCTTAACATTCGCTTAAAAGTATTTCGATAGTTAGAAGAGTTTAATCTTTCCAAGCTAGTTCGAAAAGATAAGCTAATGAATTTGTAAAGTATTCAGAATTTATCCAGAAACCATAGTCATAGTCTTCGTGTACATTTGTTGGTTTCAATGTGAAGATTAATTCTTTTCTGTCTGCAATCATAAATCTAGCGTTGATTTTCTTAGATTTGATTACAATTCCGAATTTCTTGCAAAGTCTTTTTGCTTCTGCATCATCATCTGAAACAATTACTTTGATATCCGCGTTTCTTTTCTTCAATTTGTCGAAAACTTCAGAGAACATCTTTTGTTTAGACATTAATTCGTAGGAAGATGTTGCTAAATAAACACTATCTTCTGCGCTTTCCATTGTGTCTCTTAGTTGAGAATATAAGTTCGATCTTCCTTTGATAGAAGTTGATAATTCATGATTTTTCATTGGCTCAATGCCTGTGTCATGAAGGTTTTGTAATTCTTCGTATTCTTTTGTGTCTTTTAAGTTTTTCAAAATTTCTACTTTTTCTTCAGCATACTTCATTGTGTTGTTTTTCAATTTCTCAATAACAACTGAAGGTTTAACTGCTAAGTATTTTACTGGTTTGCCTAATTTTTCGATTGCATAGCCGCCTTTTTCTAAAGATTCTAAAACATCATAAGTTCTTGATCTTGGAACGCCAGACATTTCTGCGATTTCGCCTGCAGAGGACATTCCTTTAGAAAGTAAAGCTAACCATACTTTTGTTTCATATATATTTAAGTCAAATGAACTTTTTATTTTTTTTACTAATTCTGGTTTGATTATCATTTTTTTTCCCGTCGTGAATTATAATTTCTTATTTTTTCACTACTCTTAACCGATAAAAGGGTTTATAAATGTTTCGATTATGTTGTCTTTTATAAGTGACAACTAAAGAGAAGATTTAAAAAGTGATTAGTTTATCTTAGTTTTATGGTAAATTATGTGCCCGAAAGAACAGTAGGTTTTACTTCTGGAAATAATTTTTCTGAAGAACATTCGGATTATTTAGGTAAGCCTGGGCAGTTTGTAAATCAGTGGGGGAATGTTGCTGGCATATATGTAGGTACAGAAACGGACAAATATGGAATAAGTTACGCTCTTTTTAATCCATCCGTTGTTTATGATGGGAAAAATAAAGCAATTATTGATCATTCTAAAAATTCAAAACTTATAATGCCTCTTGTTGTAATTCGGCCTATGGCTACATCACTTGAAAAATTTGTAGAATTAATTAATTCTCCTAAAGATAAGAGTATAAGTAAGAGACGTAAATAATTTTATATTAAATTAATTAACCAACAAATTAAAAGTCCTAAAAATATTCCTGCTGAAATGAAAGGCATTGCAGGGTAGAATTTCTTTTTTTCTGAGAATATTAAAAGCAAAGTTAACCCTAGTAATGCTCCAAGTATTACGGAAATTGCATAGGTCATTCCTAATGAGAGCATGAAGACTCCTGCAGTGATTATTGGGAAAACAACATCTCCTCCGCCAAGAATTGCCATTTGTATTTTTATTTTTTTCTTTTTCATTTCTTTATCTGGAATTTGTTTATTTTTGTATTTTTGTTTTAATAATTTTATTTTATTTTTCATTTCTTTTGGTATATATGGGATTAAGAATCCGCCAAATATTTTTAGTTCTTCCATTTGGAATTTTGCCATTTTTTGCATGATGCCGGATTTCCAGACCGCCCACATGTCGTAAATTGATATAAGAATTAGTAATGCTAAGATTGGCCATACTTTTCCTAA
>CAYYKU010000049.1:0-5544 GCA_964440825.1 Candidatus Woesearchaeota archaeon | reverse complement strand
TAGTATTTACACCAACAAGATCGCTAATATTCGCAGTTATATTAAAAGTTTCATTGGGATCTAAATCTCCTTGCGAATATTCTAAAGAAAGATTAGTTACACTTTCTAAAATCGGTGCAGTACTGTCTACTTTTAAAGTTCTATTTTCAGAAGTATTATAATTTCCCGCCAAGTCGTCTACAACCAAAGACCAATTATATGTGCCATCATCTAAATCCATATTAAAAAGTACTTCTGATTCTAGGGTGTTTTCACTAAAATTCATGATTAAATTTAAGCCATTCATACATACATTATTTGCATTTGCTAGGCATATATCATCAATAAGAAAATCAGTATTATCACCTATGTCGTTGTAGCCATAAATTGAAATTCCCTTAGCAAAACTGTATGCACTTATATCAAAACACACTTGAGTCCATTCTCCATATGAACTACCTTCAAAATTGTAGATATTTTGCAATACTCCTTGAGAGTCATTAATGTATATATATAAACGATCATAGTATGATTCAACCGCTCCAACCACATACATACAGAGATTTGGTGCAGAATAAGGAGATTCAAATGCCTGATTAATCTGTGTGTCGCCTTCAAGATAATATCCGCGACCTCCTGCATCATAAGAGTAACTACTCTCATGTCCGAGGTTATAAATTTGTCCTTGGTTTGAGCCTGTCTGTGTGAAATCTAAAAGGTTCCCTGTTTCAAAGTTAGCAGAATACCCTGCACTGTTTACTAATTCAGAATTATTATCGTAAATTATTAGGGATACAGAATTTAGGCCAAAATTATCTGTAGTATTTGCAGAGAAATTAACTAAAGAATATTTTGAAGCCCACATCTCTAAAGGAAGAAGATCATATACTTCTGGGTTGCTTGTATCGATATTTATCTTTCGTAATTCAGTACTATTGTAATTACCAAAAGTATCATAAACCGTAACATTATAGTAATAAATGCTTTCAGAAAGACCTGTCCAATTTATTGAAGTAATTTGAGTAGAATAATTTGTTGAATTTACTAAACTTGTTGAGTTATATAAGTTATAAGTTATATTTGCAAAATTTGACTCTATCAGAGAGATATTGACATATACGTAGTTATTTTTAGTAAATGAGTTGTTTGATTCTGATCCAATACTTGAAAAATTAATTAGAGGTGCTGTGGAGTCTACTGTCAGAGTTCTATTTTCAGAAGTATTATAATTTCCTAACATATCATAACTATCAAAAAACCAAGTATAATTTCCATCATCAAGATTAACTAAACTACTTACCTTTACAGTTGTAATTCCTTCTTGAATGGAAATTGCTGCAGAAGGCATATTCCACCACATAGCTTCTTCATATAATTTAGCGGCCTCTCCTAAATTGAGATTATTATTCCAGCAATTTAAAGCAGGATTGGAATTTTGCCATTGGTTAAATGTTACAGCAGTGCCCCAGTCCCCATCCAAAACAATAGATGAAGAGCTCAAACAAACTCCCTGCGTCCCCCAAAAGAAAGATTGGCTTGTTCTGTTACCTGCTAGTATCCAAGAAGAACCGTTGTAGCAATAAGGTCCAGATGCGGAAGTTCCGTCACCATTATTAGTATTGGAAACTAAAGCTAAAACTAATTTGTTTGAATCATAATTCCAACAAGAGGAGGGAAGAGTAATATTATATGGGGCAAGAGAGCCATGTTTTACTAACCATTTACTAGATGAATTTGCTCCCAATGGCTTAGTATAGTTCATATAAACCCAATAATGATTAGTGGTATTGGAATAATTTGCATTTTCTTGATAAAATGAACTTGTTATGAACTCTGCCCCTATTGCATTGTAAATTCTAAGAGATACATTCTTAATTCCGTCTGCGTCTGAAATATTTGTTGTGAAATTAACTGAAGCATTCGAAGTAAAGGAATTATTTGCAGGATCTAGTGATGAAAAAATAGGTGTTGCACTTACAAATCCTATCAATCCGACTAGTAAAAATATCCCTAAAATAAATTTAATCACCTTTTTTGCCATTTTATTTTCTCTTTTTTAAATCTAATTTAATTAATTGTTCTAAATAATCCGAAATGTCTTTATCAATTTGGATGCAATGAATCTTAACATCTTTCCAAACACTTTCTTCAATCTTTAAACTAGTAGTCTTACGAGTCATAACTAAAAAAGTAGTCTTTAGTAGTATTTAAATCTTTCTTTAAAATAGTATAGTAGTATATAATACTCTAAAGCAATCTTAAAATCTAGATTAAGAATTAAACCCTACTTTACAAAATAAAAAGTCTTAAAAAGGCATAATCCTCCGTTAAATTATGGCGAAGGAAAAAATTTCAGAAGCCAAGCCGGTAATCAACGACTTAATTTTCAAGGAATTGATTAAGAGAGGCTATTCTCTAGAAGGTAAGACGCGAGTATGGAATATTGCAGATTCTAAGTTATGGTACTTAACTCCTGATCAAGCTCAAGCATTCTTAGACTTGGAAGAGAAAGACCCAAAACAAAAGATGTTTTTAAAAAAAGAAGTAGAATTAATCAAGGCCAAATTTAATGAGCTTTTTTTTGGAAGTGCAGAATCCAAAATAAACATTGTTGATCTTGGGTGTGGAGATGGTGTAAAGGCAAGAGCATTTATAGATTCTTTTAAAGATAAATCTTTGATAAGGTACTGCCCCATAGATATTAGTGAATATATGGTTAATAAAACGATAAGTACTTTTTCAAAAATGAAAGAATTAAATATTTTAAAGTTAAAAAACAATGTTATAGATTTCTTAGATTTTAAAAAAATAGAAAGTTCATTAAGACAAGGAGATTTCAAAACAAATTATATTCTTCTCTTAGGGGGCAGTTTAGAAAACTCTGACGCTCATGAATTATTGCACGAAATAAGAAGTAGCATGAACGAGAGTGATGTTTTATTGATAGGCAATAAATTAACTCATCCAAATCCAGAAAAAATGGTTGAATATTATACTCATAATGATTGTATAAATTCTATGCTTATCAAGACAATTGAGCAGTTGGGATTAAATACTAAAAAAGTCAAATATGGTGCAAGATACCATGGCAATCGTATAGAAATGTACTATACTATAAATGAAGATATTGCTCTTTCCTCCAATGACAAAAAAATAGACTTTGCAAAGGGAGACAAGATAATTGTTACAATTTCATATAAATATGATAAACAAAGCTTAAGTGAATTACTTATGATGTACTTTAGTAATGTTCAAGTTATCACCACCGAAGATGGTTCTTATGCTCTGGCTTTGTGTAAAAAATAATTTTTCCGTATGTTAAAACCTTCTAAAATTAAAAATCTCTATGAAAGATTGGGTGTTCCCCAAACCGCTTCTGAATCAGAATTAAAACAGGCATATCGAACCCTTGCACACCAATGGCACCCGGATCATAATCCTGGAAGAGAAGTTGAATCAAAAATAGAATTTATTGCAGTTTCAGAAGCTTACAAAGAATTATCTGTAGAAGCTCAAAGAGTATTCAGTAACTTACCTAAATCTGAACGTAATGATGAATTCTATAAATTCTATGATGAAATGATGAAAGCAATGGAAAAGGCCTCGCCCGAACTAGTTGCTGCTTTTAGAGCATTCGGAGGTTCAAGCTTACCTCCTTCCTTCGAAGCTATGTTTGGAGATTTATTTAGAAAATAAAAAAATAAAATTTTAACGTTTTCGAATTATTTCTCTAATGGAATAATTATCCAAGCAAGTATATATGCAAGAATACCGAATCCACCACAGAAGACAAGGATAGCCCAAATTATTCTCAAAATAACAGGATCTACTCCGAAATATTGTCCCATTCCTCCACAGACACCGCCGATTATTTTGTCCGTTTTAGAACGATATAGTCTTTTTATTTGTGTTTTTGCCATTAATTACCTCCAAAATACATAAGGTTCTAAGGCTATATAAATATGAGGTAAATTGCAGAATATAACAAATCTTTTAAAACCCCTAATTCTCTAGAAACTAAAGATGAGCCCATAGCTTAGCCTTATCTTATTTGTCCCAAGACTATAGATTTATAAATAGACGATTCTTGGTTAACTTATGATGAACAAATTGCTAGTATTTGACACTAATACGAATCCAACAAAGAAGTATTATGAGAAACTAAGTCATGAGGATAAAAAGATAGTTGATAGATTTGAGGCGAATTGCAAAATTACCGCTAGTATCTCCAGGGCAAAAAAAGCTAAGTCAAACGCAATAAGGTTTCTCGTTATGGCTAATAAAAAAGTGGAAAGTATAAACCTTCAAGACTTAAAAGATTTCTTGTTAAAACTTAAAGAGGCGAAGTTCTCCGATTATACGAATAACGATATTAAGAATTATGTTCAGAGGTTTCTCAAGGAACAATTTAGAGATTGGTCAGAAAGATTCAATAATTTTGAAGATATAAAATATGACTCTGAGCCTTCGAGGAAAGAGAAGATATCGCCAGAAGATGTCTTAACTAAGGAGCAAGTTGAAAAATTAATTAAAACTGAATCGGATTTAATATGGAAGACATTTTTAGTTGTTCAATACGAGGGAGCTCTTAGGACTGGAGAAACTCGCCAGTTGCTTTGGTCTCAAATAGATATGAAAGATTTAGAAGTCTATTGGCTTACAATTACTTCCAAAAAAAATAGACAAGGCAAAGGAAAGGACAGGATTGCTCCGCCATTATCTCAAGCTGTTTTTTTCCTTAACGAACTAAAGAAAGCACAACAAGAGCAAGGAATAAAGAGTCTTTATGTTTTTCCAGCTAAGCATAAGTTAAACATGCCTATTAGCTCTGGAATGGTTAATAAGTGGTTTTCTAGACTGACTAAGAAGGTTTTGGGGAAGGCTAAAACAAATTATTTACTTAGACATAGCAAGGGAGAGTCTTTCCATGTTCTAGTTAGAGATAATAAAATGTCAAAGGAGAACGCAACTCAAATGATGGGGCACTCCGAAAAGATGTTTGATAAAACATATTCGCACACAGACAAGAAACTATTGAAGGAGACCTTAAAGAAACAAGTTTTAGATATTGACTATATCTCTCCAGAGAAAAAATCAGAGCTAGAAAAGAAAGTTGAAGAACTTATAAAAGAAAATATTGAGATAAAAAAGGAAGGCATTGAGACAAGAAGATTGTTAAATCAGGTTTTAAGGCAAGGCACAGAGGTGATTGGGAAAATTTAAAAATGAAAAATAAAAATAGCAAAAGAAAAGCTAGCGAGGTTAAAGCAATGAATGAATCTTCAGCTTCACTAATTAAAGAAATAAAATATAAGATAGCGAAGAACACAACACGTTTAAATGCCATTAAGAAAGAAATACAAAAAATAAACAATAAAATCCAAGATTCCATTGGGAACAAGCAAGAAAAACTACATAAAGAAATTGCAGAACTAAAATGTATAATACCAGGATTAGTGGCAAAACTAGAGGTAAAAGAGCAAGATGAAGAATTATTATATAGAGAGAACCAAAAGAAATTCACAAATAGAAATAGCCTACAGAACGAAAAAAAAAAATACGAAA
>CAYYKU010000048.1:0-5647 GCA_964440825.1 Candidatus Woesearchaeota archaeon | reverse complement strand
GTAAAAATTATGTATTAAATCTGGCGAAAAGGTCTGGCAAGTTAACTTAGATATTTATGCAATAAACAACGATGGTAACATCTTTGATGCTGCGGCCCTAGCTGCTTTGATTGCATTATCTAATGCAAGATTCCCGGTATTCAATGAAGAAACAGGAAAAATAGAACATGAATTCACAAATAAAAAATTACCCTTAATCAAAGAGAATATGTCTTTCAATTTAACAATCCATAAAGTAGGAGACCAATTTGTTCTTGACCCTTCTTTACAAGAAGAAGATGTTTCTGATTATAGATTAAGTATTGCTTTAGCAGATAACGAGGGCGAGCCAAGAATTACAGCTATGCAAAAGGGAAAAAGCGGAGCTATTTCTGAAGAAGATATGGAAAAGATTTTAAACTTGATTGAATCTAATTTTAAAGAGTTAAATAAAAAAGTAGTAAAATTAGTTTGGAGTTAAATATGGCAGAGAAACACGAATTTTCAAAATATGAAAGAGCAAGAATTTTAGGAGCAAGAGCATTGCAAATTTCTATGGATGCACCTTTATTAATAAAAATGGAAGGCGAGGAATTAGAAAATTTGAACTATGATCCCTTAAAAATTGCACAAAGAGAATTAGACTCTGGTGTTTTGCCAATTACAGTAAATAGACCTATGCCTCTTAAAAGAGATGAAAAACTAAAAGAATTAAAAGTTGAAGAATTGGAGAAAGAAGAAGAGAAAAAAGAAGAAAAAGCTGAATCAGATGAAGAAAATGCAGAAGTTGTGAGAGAAGAAAAAGCACAAGAAGTAGTAGATATGAAGTCTGATGAAGAGGCAGAAGAAGAAATAGAAGGAGAAGGAATTGAAGAAGTTGCTGGCGACAGTGGCGATGATAGCGGATCTGAAGATTAATTTATGAACAACAATTTTACACTTAAAATAATTACAAGGGAGGATTTCTAATGGAAGGTTTTAACAGAGGCGGAGGACGTGGTGGCTTTGGTGGCGGTCGAGGAGGATTCGGCGGCGGCAGAGGCGGCGGATTCAGAAGAAGCTTCAACGATGGACCTAGAGAAATGCATAAAGCAACTTGCTCTGAGTGTAAGAAGGAATGTGAAGTTCCGTTCAAGCCAACAGAAGGTAAGCCAGTTTATTGCAAAGAGTGTTACTTCAAGAGAAAAGATTCTCAAGACGGAGCAGCACCTAGGGCGCCAAGACGAGAGCAACCACAATCTGAAGAATCTGCAGATATTGCAGACGAATCAGCTAGCGAAAATTTTTAATTTAGCTGGAAAGTAATTTATTATTTTTTATCTCTATTTTTTACGGAGATGTTGGAAGAGAAAAGAAAAGAGTTCTGTGATAATTTAGAAAATGGTAAAACTAACAAATCCGTTAACGATTGAAGAAAGATTAACTACCACTAGACTCATTAAACACGAGTGTAAGTCCTTAATTGGTACCTCAATGTTAAATGTAAACCATTCAATAGAAAAACAAGTTCCCATAAAAGAACCTGTTGGTTTTTTTATAAATTATACTTACCAAGTATTAGACGTATTGTCTAAAATTGATGAAGACACCTTTTCCCCAAAAGACAACCCTTATTCTTTTAGTAGGATGATTACCGATGCTCAAAACCTATGTAAAAACATTCACAAGCATGGTTTGAAAATAAATAACACAGAAAATAATCTCGCAACTTTGTATCCTTTTATGAATGTTATGTTATGGAACTTAATAAAAAATTCTGCTAAAATGGGAATACCGAATATCTCCATTGAACCCTCTGACTTTCCGTCATCGCCTACTTTGATACCTGAAGGCGCAAGAGATTACAAAGAGTTTATTGCATTTAGAGTTCATGACAATGGAAAAGGATTTCCTCAAGACAAAAATTGGTCAGAATATTTTACTAGGTGTCCTCCCAAAGGAGAACATGGATTCGGATTATATTTTACAGGCTTAGTTGCTAAAGTTTTAAGAGCTCCTGTTGAAATCCAGTCAGTTCCAGGAGATACTACTGTAAGTTTTTATCATCCGGTTTATGAAAAAGATTAAAATAATTCTTCCAAACATTTATTAATCAATTCTGAGTAGTATATTTATGTTTATAGAAAGAGCGTGGTGTAGGATAATTCTAGATTCTCGAAAGCAGAAAACCGTAGAAGTTTTCATCAAAAGCCATCGGGGGACTTTTTCAGCATCTGCTCCTGCTGGCAAGTCTAAAGGAAAAAATGAAGTCGCAGATTATAATGAAAGAGGGATTATTTGGAGTATTAAATTAGCAAATAAATTTTTGGCTGCATTTTCTGGAAGAAATATTGTTATAAAAGAAGTTGATGATTTAAAAGAGATCGAGAAAAAAATAAAAGAATTTGAAAAAAGCTACGGAATTATTGGCGGAAATGTTGTTTATGCAATTGAGACAGCTATAATGAAATCAGCTGCAAAAGAAAATAGAAAAGAATTGTGGAGATTTGTTTTTGATTCAATGAATTTTAAGGAAATTAAAATGCCAATGCCGGTAGGAAATTGTATCGGTGGCGGTTTGCATTCTAAAGGAATTAATGGTAAAAAACCAGACTTTCAAGAATTTGAATTAATTCCGCAAGAAGAAATGTTTTCTAAAGCAGTCACGAAGAATATTCATGCTTATTTATATGCAAAAAAACTTTTGAAAAAATTGCATAAAAAATGGACAATAAAAACAAATGATGAAAATGCAATTGAGACAAGTACCACAAATGAAGAAACATTAAAACTTCTTTCTACCGTTGCTGAAAAGTATGGATTAAGAATTGGTTTGGACGTTGCTGCTTCTAGTTTTGTTAATGATAAAAATTATTACAATTATAAGAATAAAGAATTAATAAGAGACAGACTTGAACAAATTGATTACATGAGAATTATAGCACAGAGATATAATTTACTTTATTTAGAAGATCCTTTGGGTGAAGAAGACTTTTCCGGATTCCAAGAATTACTCTCTAAAATAAAGGGGAGAAAATTAGATACAATGGTTGTTGGAGATGATTTAACTACAACTAATCTAAAAAGAGTTGATAGAGCTGCGCGTGGAAAAGCAATTAATGCAATGATTGTTAAGCCAAATCAAATTGGTTCGTTTGTTGAAGTAAAAAGAGTTATTGAATTCTGTAAAAAAAACAATATTAAAACAATTTTCTCACATCGTTCTGGAGAAACAATGGATGATGCACTTGGAGATTTTGCCGTCGGATTCCAAGCAGATTTTGTAAAAACTGGTTTGTATGGTCCGGAGAGATTAATTAAGTTAAGAAGAATAATGCAAATTGAGAAAGAAATTTTTAAGAGAGATTAAGATTTCAATTATATTCTACCATAAGAATTTTTATAAATAAGAGTTTACTAAGGAATTTATGTCAGTTACTCGTTCAATAATGGCTGGGCTGCTAATTGGAATTGCAGGAGGTTGTACAACGATTCCTCAAAGCGAATTTATGAGCCCGTATGAGTTGAAAGTAAATGACGAGTTAAAAAAAGAGAGAGCTAAAGTACTTAATCTATCTCTTGAAGAAAAAATAAAACTCGTTGAACAAGATATAGAAAAAAGTTTTGTTAATGTTGGAACAGGAGTTCTTTTGCCATTCTATATTAATAAAAATAATAATCCTGGCCCTCTCCATTTAGAACATAACACTATCCTTCTTAGTGCACTTTCTGCAAAATATGCAGTAACAAAAGATCAAAAAACTAAAGAAGAGGCAGAAAATTTAGTCAGAGGAATTATAGAACTTGATAAGTTAAATGAGCTTGACGGATATATTCCTTTAATGGCAGACGCTAAAACTAAAATCCCTGCGCCTGTAGAAACACATGCTAATGCATACATAGAACTACTTTTTTCATACGCATATTATACAAAAAATATAGGAAAAAGCAAAGACATAGAAATGCACGTATCAAAAATTTACGAAAAATTTCTAGAAGATAATTTTGAATTAAAGCACACCACCACAGTAGCGATTGTAGAAGCGAATCTGAATAGAAGCTGGATAGACTTTAATCCTGCTCGTGCATTAGATAGGAGGGTTTTAGATGAAGTCACTTTTTTCTTGGGAGACAAAAATACAAAGGATAAAGTTATGGAAAATAAATGGAAAGGGATTTATGTTTCTCCAAATAATTTCGATTTAGGTTTCTGGCAACTCCCCACAATGTCTTCTTGTTGGCTTAATATTATTAAGATGGCGGTATTGAACGAATGCGGATGCAACTATACGAATGAAATAGTTTCACTTACACAACATTATTCTAAACAAAAAAATCCCTTTTTTCAAACACTAGCTTACATGGCCGACGATAAAACAGACATTTCTTTTGTAGAAAAAAGACTAAAAGAATATCCTTATCCAATTACAGACAAACAAATGATAAATTCGCACAGAAAAGAAATAGTTTTTAGAGGAAAGAGATATATAAAAAATCAATCAAAAAAAGAAACAGGGGAGGCCTTACCCTTATATGAAATCGGTTCTGATGTAAATCTTTGGAAAAGAAACTTACTTGAAGCAGATAAGTATGGATCTAATTTTGGAAGAAAATTTTTAGGCGTAGACTTATTGCAAGCATATTGGTTTTATGAATTTGCAAAAAAGAGAAAGCAAGTACAATAAGGTTTAAATACCCTTATTTGATGAATAGATTAGTACGTACTGGCTGAAACAAACCCAGAAAAACTCGTACAGCACACTCTAAACTTAATAAAACGAAAAATAAAATGGTAGTAAAAAGAAAAAAAGCTGATGTTGTTGAAAAGGAAACAGCAATAGTTGAAGACTCATTGGAAGCTCAAGAAGAAACAGCAAAGCAAATCAAAGAAACAGTAAAAGAACAAACTTCTTTAACAGATATTGAAGACTATATTAAAACATCCTCTTATTTAGGTACTAAAGTTATTACACCAACAATGAGAAAGTACGTTTACAGAAGAAGAATGGACGGACTTGCAATTTTGAACACACTTTTAGTTGATGAAAAATTAAAAAATTCTATTGATTTTATTAAACAATACAAACCGAATGAATGGGTTTTAATCTGTAAGAGAGAGTCTGGTTGGAGAGCAGTTAAAATGTTTTCTGAATTAACAGGCGTTAAAATTTTCACAAAGAAATACCCTGCAGGGATTATTACAAATACACAATTACCAGATTTCTTTGAAACAAAGATGATTATGATTTGCGATCCATGGTTAGATAAGAATGCATTAACTGATGCAAGAAATGTTAGAATCCCCGTAGTCGGAATTTGTAACACTAACAATAACACTGCAGATATTGATTTTACAATTATTGGAAATAACCATAGTAACAAGTCATTAGGTTTGTTCTTCTGGTTGTTATCTAGAGAATATCTGAAAGCACAAGGCATTGATAGAAAAGTTCCTTCATTAGAAGATTTCGTTGGTGAAAAACTAGTATTAGAAGAGCCTAAGAAGAAGAGAAAGGAAAAAGATGTTGCTGACAAATTGAAAGAAGCAGAAAGTGCTATCGAAGAGAAATTCAAGAAAATCGCTGAAAAAGAAAATGCCGGCGCTGAAGAAGGCGTTTAAATTCTAGTATACAAATTCTTTTAAATTGTAGTAATCTTTATTTTTTATGGGAATTCAAGGAAGTTACCA
>CAYYKU010000047.1:0-5663 GCA_964440825.1 Candidatus Woesearchaeota archaeon | reverse complement strand
ACAGAGATCCTTAAAGTTTATTCTAGTAATAGTTCTTTACAAGCGAATATTTCTTCGTTTCTGAATATTGATAGTTCAATATCTAGAATGTTTTCTTTAAAATTATTATATAGCTCATCTCTTAGTTTATCCATTTCAGTTGTTTTTTGGGCTAGAAATTCTATTTCTAATTTCCAAGGACCGATGGTTCTTATTATGTTTATGCAGTTTTTATTATTTTTAAAAAAAGCTATTAGTTTTTCTTCTATTTCTTCAGAATATATTCTTGGATAAAAAAACATTTTGTATGAATCAAATCCTAATGATTGATAATTTATTCCTGTTTTGTAAATATTTAAAATTTTATTTTCTTTTAACTTTTGTATTCTATTCTTAGTTGCATCTATGCTAAGTTTTATTTTTTCTGATAAGTCTACTAGTGATATTCTGGAATTCTCATGCATAAATTTTATTAATTTTTTATCTATTTCATCAAGTTTTTTATTTTCTATTTCTCCCCAGAAATTATATTCTTCTATTTGATGTTTTATTTCTGATTCCAATATATCTTTATGGAGCAGTTTGGCGTCAATCATTGTGCAGAACTTTCTTTCAGCAATTATTTCTCCAAATTTTTCTAATAATTCGTTTTCTATTGTATTAAATTCTTGATGGGTTTTTGCAAATATTGCAATTGCAAGATTCCAAGATCCAGAAGAATCAAAAATTGCAAAAACGTTTTTTTGTTTTCTTAAATATTCTTTTAGAGAATTTTTTTGTTCGGATGTTCCGTTTAATTTTAGATATAATTTGTAAGATTGGTTTCCTAATTTTTTGTAATCAATATAGCAAGTGTAGCCGGTTATTCTTTTTTCTTTTTCTAATCTATTTATTCTATATTTTATGGTGTCTTTAGATAGGTGGCAGGCCTTAGCTAGTTCTTTAAATGTTATTCTAGGATTATAGTCCATCATGTAAAGTATCTTTTTGTCTATAAGTGTTAATTTCTCCATATTCTAGCTTAAATAGTGCTTATTTATAAATTTATCGTAAAAAGGATGAAAATTAGATAGAAACTTTCATATATATGGATTACTCTATATTGTTACTCTAAAGGAGTAAAAACAAAATGGAAACAACACAAAACAACATCAAAGTCAATCACCTCGAATCAATAGGTGATAAACAAAATATGATGAAAGGAGGTGAAAGAAAAATGAGCGACACATTAGAAAAAAGATTACCGCGAACTGGAGAAGTACACGGTTGGGACGGTTCTGAATTTAGATTCGGAATGGTATCTAAGTATTCTTTGGTTGGATTTTGCTCCGAAGAAAGCAAAGATATTATGTACGTTCGAGCGGATTGGGACTCTATCTGTGGATCTAGTAATCCAAATGGATATGGATCAATGGATCAACATGGGTATATGATTAAACAATTCAAAACAGTTCAGGAAAGAGAGAAGGCGTATAGGAATTACGTAGACTATAAGATGCCAAACGGATCTTATTAAATTTAGCCGACTTTGTCGGCATTTTTCCTCTCATCGGTAAAAGTCCGATGACTGATGAGGCATGAGCCGAAAGGAAACAAAATGGAAACACAAAACAAAATCAATGAATTGAAAGGAGGTAATGAAAAAATGAAAGAGAATTTAATTGAAAAGGTTAGCAAGGTTGGAAAAATTGCAACAATATCTGCTCTTTGTATTGCTGGGTTGGCAGCAGAGTATGTCGGAATTGAGTACTTAAATTATAGAAGAGAAAATCCAACTTCAGCAGTATTGTATGCAAATCGTGACTTTTCATATATGGAATGGCGTGAACAAAAAATTCCATTTATGAAATATCTAAACGATAAATACCAATAAAAATAAATTTTTCATTTATTTTTATTTTTCCTCTCATCGGTAAAAGTCCGATGACTGATGAGGCATGAGCCGAAAGGAAACAAAAAATGGAAACACAAAACAAAACACAAGTTGAAAGAGAAAAAGCAGAAGACGAAGGTCTTTTAGAATTCTGCTTGAATCATCCTGATTTAAATAATTGTTATTTTGAAAGAAGGGGGCTTCCTAGAGAACAAATAGTTTCTTTATCGTGTTGGGAAGAAGAGATAAGAACGCTAAGAGCTTTACAAAGAATTAATATGTGTTGCGAAGCAATGGGCGACCCTTATGTTCTTGTTGAAACTTCTTCTAGAGATAGGCAGTATTCTATTGATAAATATAGCGGCGAATTAAATGGATTAAATCTTAACGGGTTTAGATGGTCAACTAAGTCTGGAGAAGTATACGAGGGATATGTGACTGGCGCAAACATGTCTAAGTATTGGGGAGGTTTTGCTTGTCCAGTATACCATCCTTTGATTGTTAAATATAAGTCCTCCGATAAACAAAATCAATCAATAGATTTGAAAGGAGGTGAAAGAAAATGAGTGAAGAAATAAAAGAATTGAAGTTTTATAATGGATTTCTTGGGGACGTTAGTGTAAGATCTCCGAAAAAATATTTTGGAGGGAAAATGCAGGTTTATTCAACTGGTTCTTGCTGTGAGGGTTATTTACTCGCATCAAGGTATGGTCATTCAGATGTAGAACCTGATGATAATGGCAGAATAGGTAGGCTCGAGCTTAAGGTTTTCCCCATTGATTTTGTTCCGCGAACGGTAGTTCCAATAAAAGATTTAACAAATCTTGTTGGTGGTAAGGATATATCTCAGCCGCAACTTTTAGTTGCAGGCCAGGGTTGTTCTGGAATTGGAATCAGGCTTATTACAAGGGACGCACAGGATGTGGATTATAAAAACTACTTGCCAGTTCAAAGAGTACTAACTCCTGAATGGGATTCTAATGGATATAATCCTTCTGTAGATCAAATATTGGCTGCATATGAGCAGTTCGCAGGACATGGGTATAGAAATAAGGATTGGTCTAAAGAATGTTGTGAAACTGGAATGATAACTTTGAAAGAATAATTTTTATTTTAGCCGACTTTGTTCGGCTTTTTTATATTTAATAAACTCCCAATGCAGGTAAAATTCCTAAGAATACTATTAGTAGTATTTGATATATCTCTCTTATTATTCTTTTCTTTAACTCTGAAGAATCATAAGAAACTACAATTCCTGCCCTTACTAGTGTTAGTAAAGTATTTACTCCAAAGAAGGCTAAAGACATATATATCGGAGCTATAAATGCTATAATAAGCCCCACTACATTTAGAAAAAATCCATAACCTGTTGTGAAACTAAGAGCACTCAATTTTGCCCATCTTTTTGAGTTTGAATATGTGGCTTCTTTTATTCTTGATAGCAAACCACACATAAACAAAGGAAGTGTAAGGGCTAGCTGTAATCCGAAGACAATATTTTCTGAAAGTAGTTCTGGTTTGATTGTGGCAATTAATCCAAAAAGAGTAATAGCAATGCTCATAAGAGTAACATCAATAAGATTTCTAGTGTCTACTTTAAATCTCCTCTTCTCTTCGGATAATTTTTCCATTTATTTAGCTAGTAAAATCTCCTTTTTAATTATTTCTTTTTATCTAAATACTTTTAAACCCTCCTTTGTTTTTTGGTTCGAGGTAAAAAAAGAGTGGTAGATTTTGATGATGATGGTAGGATAATTGTTCCTGGAGCAGCCCCAATTGAAAAAATAAGTAAGAAACATTCTTGGTCTTTGTATAAGAAGAATTCTGAAGATGAAGACTCGGATAAAGAACTTTCTATTTTAGAGTCATATGAAGTGAAGGGTGAGAAACTTCATCCCTTAAAATTTACTAATGGAAAAACGCAGGAAGATGTTGTAAAAGAAGTTTTGAATGCTATTGATTTGGGAAATAAAATTATTTTTATAAAAGGTGTTTGTGGTTCTGGCAAGTCGGCTATGGCATTAAATTTAGCAAAACATTTTAAAAAAACATCTATAGTTGTTCCAATAAAAAGTTTGCAGGACCAGTATGAAAGAGATTATACTAAGAAAAATTTTATTTTAAAAGAAGATGGAAAGAAATTAAAGATTGCTGTTATCAAAGGGAGAGGAAATTTTAGTTGTAAATTTTGTGATGGGGGTTGTAAGGCAGATGATCCTCAATTGCCGTGTGACATAGAATTGAGAGAAAAGAATATGGGTAAAATTTTATCTTTTATTGAACAAAATCCCGAAGTTAGAAAAGAGGACTTTTCAAGCGTTGCAGATGTTAGAAGAATTAGCGTTGCTGCTGCTTGTCCTTATTGGTCTCCAGTTATGGGTGCTGAAACGGGTGGAAAGGTTTTGAGTAAAGCAAGAAAGAGAAAATATATGTCTATTTCTGGAAAGGAATATGCTTTATTTGAAAGAGCTAAAGGTTGTGGATATTACCAACAATATCATAATTATATTGATGCAGATGTTTTAATTTTTAATGCAATGAAATACATGCTTGAAACTTCGATGGGAAGAAAACCTCAGACAGATTTAGAAGTTATTGATGAATGTGATGATTTTTTGGATAGTTTTGCAAATGAGAAAAAAATAAACTTGAATAGATTTAATTCTGCTTTGACAAGTTTGGTTCCTGAAACTCCTAAAGATAAAAATACTATTAAAGAGATGTCTTTACTTGCAAATAAAATTATTGCTAATCATACGGATGGAATTGATAAATTAAATGTTCATAAATTTAAATCTTTATTTGAGGTAATTTTAGAGAATCCTTATCTTGCTGAAGGAGAAGATAATAATTATTATAACTCTGTTTTTGAAGCTGTTAAAAGTTTTGAAGACTTGGTGGATGAAACATATGTTGCTTTGGAAACTTCTAAACAAGATCAACAATCTTTATTTGGTGGCGGTTTTGGAGATACGGTTTATGTTAATCTTGTTTCTATAAATGTTTCTAGAAGATTTAAGGATTTAATTGAGAAAAATAATGTGTTAGTTTTAATGTCTGGAACTTTACATTCAGAGAACGTTTTGAAAGATATTTTTGGTTTGGAAAGATTTAAAATTATAGACGCTGAAACTATGAGTCCTGGAAAAATTACAAAATATAGAACTGGTTTTGAGAAGAATTGTAAGTTTGAGAATTTTAGATCCGGAATGTTTACTAGAGGAGATTATCTTAAGGCGCTTTCTTCCGCTATTGCAAATGCTAAACCTCCTGTTTTAGTCCATGTTTCTACTTTTGCTGATTTACCTAGCGAGATTGAGAAAAAAGAAATAGGTTTTAGCAATCTTATTTCAAGGGAAGAGTTTTCTAATTTGCAGAGAGACAATAATGCTTTTAATAATTTCAAAGCAGGAAATACTAAAGTATTGTTTACTACAAAATGTTCAAGAGGGGTTGATTTCCCAGGGGAACAATGTAATTCTATTATTGTAACTAAATATCCTTATCCAAATATTCAGGGATTGTTTTGGCAGATTTTGAAAAAGGAACAGCCTACTAAATTCATGGAGTTTTATATGGATAAAGCTAGACGGGATTTAGTTCAGAAGGTTGCGCGAGGAGTTCGTTATAAAGGAGACCATGTATTTTTACTAAGTCCAGATTCTAGAGTTTTGGATGGAAAAGTCGATTAAACAAAGTATTTATAAATAATCTCCCTCTTGTTTAATTAAGATGGTGATGATGAGAGATATTTATTCTAGTAAAATGAATAAGCGAGCTCAGTTTTTTATTTTAAGTGCGGTGATAATTG
>CAYYKU010000046.1:0-5701 GCA_964440825.1 Candidatus Woesearchaeota archaeon | reverse complement strand
TTCTTAATAGCAATCTTCAAAGCATCCGCAGCCAAATTAGAACAATGCATTTTTATCGGCGGAAGACCATTTAACTTATCTGCAACATCTTTATTTGTAATTTTTTCAGCTTCAACTAAAGTTTTTCCTTTAGCTAATTCAGTAATCATTGAAGAAGTCGCAATTGCTGCAGCACAACCCATCGTCTGAAATTTAATATCTTTAATTTTATTCTTATCCACCTTCAAGTAAATTTTCATTACATCCCCACACGAAGGATTTCCAAGTTCTCCAACTGCATCAGCATTTTTAATTTCACCCATATTTCTCGGATTTGCAAAATGTTCTAAAACTTCTTTTGAATAAGTATTTGTTGTAGGTTTAACCATTAGACTTAACTCCAAATTTAAACGGACTTATCTTACTTAACTTTTCAACATTCTCTTTTATTTTCTGAATAACAAAATTTTCTTCTTCTTTTGTTAAAACTTTCAAAGAGTCTAAACTAACTCTAATACTTCCATTCAAATAAAATTTATTCACACCAATTGCTCGCAAAACATGACTTCCAGCAAGTTTATTTGAACTACAAGCAGAACCAGTAGAAACTAAAATTCCTTCTTCATCTAAAAGCATCTGTAAACTTTCTCCTTCAATTCCATAAAAAGAAAAGCAAGCATTATTGTAAAGTCTATTTGATTGCGAACCATCTAATCTCGCACCAGGAATTTTCAAAATTTCTTTAATAATTCTATCTCTAGAATTTCTAACTTCAAACTCGTATCTTTTCAAGTCAATTGCCTTAGCAAGTGAAATAATTCCTAAAACATTTTCAGTTCCACTTCGAAAGTTATCCTCTTGCCCACCCCCATTTACCAATGGATAAATCTTAACACCTTTTCGCACATACAAGAACCCAATTCCCTTCATAGCATTTATCTTATGTCCAGAAACAGAAAGCAAGTCAACACCAATAGAATTAACATTTATAGGAATTTTAGCAAAAGACTGCACAGCATCAACATGAAATAAAACTTTTTTTGCCCTACAAATTTTAGCAATCTCTTCAATTGGTTGAATAGTTCCGATTTCATTATTAGCATGCATAACCGAAACAAGCAAAGTATTTTTCCCAATATTTTTCCTTATTTCATCAACCTTAACGATTCCTTCGCTATCTACAGGAATAATATCAATTTTGTAACCTTGCTTTTTCATAGCACTGCAAGTTTCTAAAATACTCGGATGTTCAATTGCAGAAACAATAATATGTTTTTTCTTAGGATTCGCTAAAGCCAAACCTTTTATTGCAAGATTATTACTTTCAGTTGCACCAGAAGTAAAAATAATTTCTCCAGATTTTGCACCAATAAATTTTGCAAGTTTATCACGAGCATTTTCAATTTCAATTCTTGCTTCTTTTCCTGAAGAATGTCTTGAAGAGGGATTTCCAAATACACCAAAATTACTAGCTATTTCTTTCTTAACTTCTTCAGCCAAATAAGTTGTTGCGGCATTATCTAAGTAAATCATCTAATATTTGAAAGAACAATTACAGTACTTCAAAACCTCCTTATTATATTGTTTACAAACATCACACGCACATTTAGAACTCTTCATTAACTGTAATAATCTCTCAATTTCCATCAATCCGTTAGTTTTCTTCTCATGAATATTCTTAGCTGAAACTTTGACTTCTTTCATCATCTCTGCAGATATCTTTATTTTATTCGCTCTTTTATTAGATAAATATTGTGAAACTGCTGCCTTACTTATTCCAAGAATGTCACCTGTTTTTTCATAACTCAGTTTATATTCTCCAGTCAAAACTAAAGCGAGTTCCTTTCTAAGCTTAGGAATAATATACCAAACTTCTATTTCTTGTGGTAAAAGATACATAAAATGTTAACTATAGTTTACTTTATAAATTTTTCTAAAAAAATAACTTTGGTAAAACTCAATAAACTGGAGACTTCCAATCACTATCTAAAACCTCTAAACATAAAACTTCCTTACCCGTAATAGAACGAGGATCATAAATAATTCTTACATACTCTCCAACATC
Organism: Candidatus Woesearchaeota archaeon; assembly: GCA_964440825.1. Taxonomy (GTDB): domain Archaea; phylum Nanobdellota; class Nanobdellia; order Pacearchaeales; family GW2011-AR1; genus CABMGO01. The sequence continues at coordinate 3,657 of CAYYKU010000046.1, read as the reverse complement.
TATTCTTGCCTGCGCCCTAAGCCAATATTGATTAGGATCATCTTTTCCCAATCCAAGGCGTAGAGTCGAACACCCATGAATATCAATTTTTAACTCAGATGAAGAAACAAAATCTTCTTTTTCGAGCACAGAGCGCACATCCCTGCCTTGTACCTCGCTAAAAAATTCTTCTCTTTTTGCCTTTTCCATAAAAAATAAAGAAAAAACAGATATATAAATAAAATTATTCTAGAAACTATAGTTTACAGCCACTTAAATCAGAAAGCATTCCTAAAGAAAGACCGCTAGAAATTATTCTCCCATCAACTTTCCAAGAAGGATAAATTATAACTCCTTCACATTGTGCAGGATTAGCATGGCAATCAACAACATTCAACTTCACAACATCTACACCGAATAATCCTAACTGGGCATTCACGCTCGGATTATGAGTAAAACCGTACATAACAACTCCTTTTTCATTCAAACAATTAATAAATTGACCCATAGGCTCTGAAGGTACACTAACTACTTGCCCAGTAAAAGACCCATTTAATAGAAAAAATGCGAAAGCCAAAACTAAACCTATTCCGGCGACCAATGCGAACTTAGTCTTCAACCCCATAAAACATCCAAAACTTAAGTCTTTTTAAGATTGATTGTTTTGCAAAATAACTATCAAAAGATTTAAATAACCCGAAGTCGAAAAGATATTATGGTGATTTGGTGGATCGTAGGAGGAGCAATCTTTGTTGGCGGAGTTTTCTTCATGTATTACAACAGATTTGTTTCTTTAATCAATCAAATTGAAAATTCTTTAGCACAAATTGATGTTCAACTTAAAAGAAGAGCAGATTTAATTCCAAACTTAATGGAATCCGTAAAAGGATACATGAAGCATGAAAAATCCATAATTACAGAAGTTACAAACGCAAGAAAATTACTTGTTAGTGCAAACGGATTAAACAATAAAGTAAAAGCAAACGAAAAACTTGAAGGGGCTTTAGGAAGATTATTCGCAATCGCAGAAAACTACCCAAACTTAAAAGCAAACGAAACATTTTTACAATTACAACAAGAATTAAGTGCAACAGAAGACAAAGTAGCATATTCAAGACAATATTATAACGACGGGATAATGTCCTACAATATGTCTAGAAGAACAATACCCGGAAAATGGTTTGCATCCATGTATGGATTCGGAGACCAAAAGTATTTACAAATTTCTACAGCAGATAGAGCTTTACCCAAAGTTAAATTTGATTAATATGCAAAAATTATCCCTATCCAAATCCTTTTTTATTATTATCTCTGCAATATTGATTTTTATTTTATTAATTTCCTCAATATCTATCCTTTCTAAATGGAACACAGAAAGAATAAACGACAAAATAAGAGCCGAAAATATAAACGGACAACAGAATCTGATGACTGCTGGCAGTAATGGAATATTTGTCCTTTTAATACCCACGACAATCTATATAGGAATACTAATCTTAAATTTATTAATACTATTAATTTCTGCAAAATATTATCAGGATAATTTTCAAGAAATAACATACTTAAAATCTTTAATTATACCAGTATTCTGCGCATTAATTTTCTTACTTTCCGGATTTTTACCATTAATACTTAAATATACAAAAATAATTACATTAAGTGGCGAAGAAAATCTTATTTTACTTGTCGGACCCATAATAACTTTTTTAGCAGGATTAGCAATAATAACCTTATCAGCAATAATTAATGGGATTGTTCGATATAGAAAAATCCATAACCCTTAAAAACCATTCTCACTAAACATAATTATGGTAGAACGAATTTCTTTTTATGACCAGATTTCCAGAAACAAAAGGAACTCAATTCTTTTATTTGGAATAGTCGGAGCAGTTTTAATTGCCCTAATTTATTCAATATCTAGAGCCTTTTCAACATTGGATTCCTTTATAATTTTAATCTTCGCAATAATCTTCACAACAATTTACTCTTTAGTCAGCTATTATTCCTCTGATTCAATTGCTTTACTTTCTGTCGGTGCAATAAAGGCAAATCAAACCCAATATAGACAATATTACAGTATAGTTGAAGGCCTAACCTTGGCTAGTGGAATTCCTATGCCCCAATTATATATTATGAACAATCCACAAATCAACGCTTTCGCAACGGGGAGAGATCCAAAACACGCAGTAATTTGCGTAACAACTGGAGCTTTAGAAAAGTTAAACAAACAAGAACTAGAAGGAGTTTTAGCTCATGAAATGTCCCACATCGCAAACTATGATATTAGATTTATGACATTAACAGCAATTTTAGTTGGAATGATTTCAATCGTAGCCCAGATTTTCCTTAGAAGTTTATGGTTTAGAGGAGACAGAGACTCAAATAATAAATCCGGAACAATTTTCTTAGTAATCGGAATAGTTTTAGCTATCCTAGCACCAATCGTAACTTCTCTAGTTCAATTAGCAATTTCAAGAAAGAGAGAATACACTGCAGACGCAACAGCAGTTAAATTCACAAGAAGCCCAACAGGTTTAATCAATGCTTTATCAAAAATCAAATCAAATTCAGAAATGAAAGTCTCCGGATCTATTTCTCCTTTATTTATAGCAAAACCAAACAAAGCAGCAGAATTATTTTCAACCCACCCAGCATTAGAAAAAAGAATAGAAATTCTTAAAAAAATGTAATTAATATCTTCTATTAGGATCCCTATACTGCAAAACATAAGCTATCCATAAAAAGAAAGAAGGACCCCAAATAAACAAAAGCGCAAAAAGCGACCAAAGAAGTCTTGTAGCTAAACTCAATCGTTTTTTATTCATTAAGACTTCTAAAAGAATAAACACCGAACTTAAAACTCCGAAAGTAATACAGACATAAAAAACAAGTTCATTCAAATAAACTACATCCATACTAAAAACAATACCCCTAAGTTTATAAAATATTCTAAAAAAGAAAAAGCTAGAAAAAATCAACTAGCCAAAGTAATTGTTAGGTTAGGCTTACTCTTTCTTCTTGCCAACCATTCTACAAACTGTTGTTCCACAAACAGCACACTTTCCTTTCATCATATTAGTGCCTTTTGCAGTTTGAGTTTCAACTCCGTCTTTCATTTCAACAGTCTTTTTACATTTTACGCAATATGCTTCAGTCATTTTTTACCTCCGTTATTATTTAATTGTTACATATGAACAGCTTTCTTTGTTCCACAAGCCATACATTTTAGGAAAACAGAACCGCTCTCTTCAACAAGTTCAGTATCTGGTTTACCACAATTTGAACATTTCACAAATCTATCAACATACTTCTCAATTTTATCATTAACCTGTGCAGAAGGTAGTTTTCTAGATAAGATCAATCTATCCCCATCAATTTCCCCAGGCGAAGCCAATTCTTTATATAAAAACTTAGCAATATGAGCCGGTTCTCTCCTCAAACAAATAGCAATAGCACCAAAATTAGTAAGAACCGTCTTAGTCCCCTCATGTCTGCCTTCTACCTTCTTTACCTCAAATCTATCGCAAAACTCAGTAGGTTTGACCTTCTCAAAAGCCTCTCCTAAAAGTTTTTCATAATCATCTGCCATAACTAACTGAAAATAGAGGGCTTTTTAAGTATTGCCTAAAAATCTAAAACAACCGGCTTTGCGTCTAAATTAATTTATTGAGAATTTTT
>CAYYKU010000045.1:0-5953 GCA_964440825.1 Candidatus Woesearchaeota archaeon | reverse complement strand
TTTCTATACCAATATTTTTATATTCGGAAGATTGAGAAATTACTTTGAATATTTTGGTAGGTTCAATATTAGATCCAGCTATTGCAGACATATAAATAACTGCAAAGGGCAACTCATTAGTAATTTCTTTATCGACAGCAGACTTACTCAATGTAGGCATCAAATAAAAACCAGTAGGCATAATAAGTAAAATTAACAATGGAACCCAGAAATATAAAATAACCGAAACTCCGGAAATTGCAAGAACACCCATGGAGATAATACTTAAGAAGAACAGAAAAAAACTAACAAACAAAGCAATAGATAAATAAGTAGGAAGAAGGAAACGAGAATTAGACTCTTGTAAATCTTTTTTCAAATCAGAAAAACTGCCTGCGTATTTATTAGTTAATCTTCCAAATATCTTTGTAGAAATTATTGCTAAAAGATTAGGTTTTATATCTTGATGATTTCCCTCTTTAGTATTATTTATTTTCTGAAGACTCGACTCGGACAAACTAAGTTCTTTAAGAAATTTAGTTTTATCTTCTTTTTTTAAAGCCACCATGCTTGGACTTCCAGAATTTAAAGAAGTATATTTAAAATTAACAACTTTCTTTTCAGGAGCCTCTTTAACTGGAGCACTTGTAAGTTTTTTTACGGCAGAAATACTTTTTAATATATCTGGAATAGCTCTATTTATCAATGCAAGACGACTAAAAGAAGAATTAATATTTGCCATAATTAAACTTCTAGCTTTAGGAGTTGAATATTTTAGTTGCTGACGAAGATTTTGGATATTTGAAACTATTTTTTTTGATTCAGAAATATTTGCCTTCAAATCATTCAAGCTCATGCTAACTCCTCAGAAAGATTACTAGAAATTTCAAAAATAATCTTTTTTAATTTCTCAGCTTCGTCAACATTATTAGAGTTAACAGCTTTCTCTAACTTGAGAGTTGTCTCTGCCATAACTCTCAGAAAATAATCAATTACCTCTAAATCCCTCATAGGATATTAATGAAATAGATATTTATTAAGGTTACTGAATAGCAGATTTTAGATTATAAAAAATAATACTAATATTGTAAACCTGCAAGTGAAACATTGAAAAACGCATTTCCATAGATTATAGTATTTGAACTTCCAATAAAAGGATTAGTAGATGGCCCTAGAGAAACATAGTAAATCCCATTCTCAAATGCCTCGATACTATTTCCATTAATAATGTCATTTGTAGAAGTTGAACCATAAACAATCCCCGAGCAACTAAAATCATCAAAGCACTCAGAATTATATAATTCGCTTTCAGATCCTGCTTTTATAACATTAGAACCATTTATTACGTTATTAGAAGATGCCCCTATAAATGTAATTCCTGACGCAGACCTGCCATTGATAGTATTACCACTTAGAGAGCTATAGGCTAAAGAAGAGGCAAAATAAACCCCTCTATTTAAACCAGTTATTTGATTACTCTCAATAGTTACATTATTTACACTATACACGAAACTAATTCCAGAACCACAATCATTGCCGATGAAAAGACCACATCCATCTCCAGCCCCGCCAGCAAGAATATTATTAGTTACCGTAGAAGAATTAACAAACCCTCCAAAACCTACTCCTGCTCCTTGATAAGAAATTATATTGTTCCCATCAATCCTATCATTTGTAGAAGTTGAACCATAAACAATTCCTGAACAAGCATAATCACCATAATTACAAACACCCACTCCAGCCATAATATTATTAGAACCATTAATGACATTATTTAAAGAAGCGCCATAAAACATGATACCTACATAATTATTTGATTCAATGCTATTACTAGAAATAATATTTCCAGAAGAAATAAAAGAAAAATATAAGCCAGCATCATCAAAAGAATAAATAGTGTTTTCAAATATTCTATCATTCGTAGGAGAGCCGAGAGATATGCCAGAATAGTAAGTTGATGAAATAACATTATTATAAATAAAATCTCCAGATGAAGAAGAGGAGTAAATACCGTATCCGCTAGAAGTAAGAGAATTTCCAGAGATATTACCATTATAAGAAGATGATCCAAAATTAATACAGTACCCATAATCGAGAGTTATAATATTATTAAAAATAGTACTATTTAAAGAAGAACCCTCAAAATCAACCCCATAACCAGGAGCATTAATTGTATTGCCTTCAACCACATCATTATTAGAGGTCGAAACAAATACAATTCCAGAACAATAATAAGTTCCATCATCACAATCAGATGTTCCTGCATTAATATCTGCATTTTGAATAGTATTATTTTCTGAAGCTCCACTAAACACAATCGCACTTCCTACTGTTGATTCAATGCTCTTACCATTTCCATCAAGCAAAATATCATTAGCGGTAATAGTAAAACAAGTTCCTTCTGAAGAAACATCATTCTGTAACAAATAACTTCCAGGCTCATCTATTTCTTGACAATTAGTAAGAGAAATAGGTAAAATACCCGTGCAATTTCCACCACAACCATCAGAACAATTCTGTCCAAAAACAGTGTTTGCAGCACAACTACAATTTGCATTACAATTGATCACTTCAACTTCTGGCAATTTACAATTAGGAACATTATTTAAAACAACTTTTCCACATTCTTTAGTACTTTTACCATCAGTTAAAACAGGAATAAGTCCCATCTCCTCAACACCATTCAACTCAGACACATTAATATAGAAAACTTTTGAAGCACTGCCATCAAAAGAATAATTAGTAGAGTATGACACGGAATTTCCTTTGAAAGAAACTGTAAACTTCAAACCTGAAACAACTACCTTATTTGCCCCCTTAACAGCCTGAACAGCTACAACTTGTTGTGCAACATCATAGCAAGTGAATCCTTGCGTAGTTCCAATAGAAACATCTGCATCATTACAAACAACAGAGCCCCCTAAATTATCTTGAATCATCGGAATTATAACTGCCCAAACAACACCGACTGCAGCGACGGTAATCATAATGATTAATACAGTTGCTACAACAGCAGAAACTGCCTTTTTATCTATCACACTTCTTCTTTGCATAGAAAGGAATACATTAAACACTATTTAAAATTAATTAATTCCGAATTGTACATAAACTGCTTTTGGATCTTTATAAAAATTGTTAATTAACTTTTGCAATTCTTCAAAATTATTAAACTGTCTAGAATATAACTCATAAATTAATTTCACTCTCAAATCAAAATCTTTAGACAATTCATCTACAGAAATACCGTGCTTTTTCTGAATCTTTTCAAAAATATGACTATCTTTTTTAAAATAAAATTTATCACTTGCAGGATCCCACATAAAAGGAACATTAGTAATTGCAGTTCCATCAACACTAACATTAATAATTTCATCAATTTCTCTCAACTTTCTAGTTTCCCTACCATTAATAACTACATGAGCCATAATAACCACTGCATCTAATTCATTAACCAAAGTAGGGGGTAATTCAATAGGAGGAGTTTCCAATCTTCTAATTACAGTATCTACAGAATCTGCGTGAATGGTTGCCATTGATGCGTGACCAGAAGCCATACCTTGAAATAGTACTGCAGCTTCTTGACCTCTAACTTCACCCACAATTACATAATCTGGAATCTGTCTAAAAGAAGCCCTAAGTAAACTAAACATATCTACCTCACCAACACCGCCAGCAGTAATTCCTGCCCTTACAACCGAGGGTAACCAGTTTTCTCTACTAAGATTTAATTCACGAGTATCTTCAATAGATACAACTCTCGCTTCGGGAGGAATAAAAAACGCAATCGCATTCAGCAAAGTTGTTTTACCAGAACCAGTTCCACCTGCAATTAAAACATTTAACTTATACTGCATCATCATCCATAAAAATGCAAGCATTTCCGGAGATAAAGTTCCAAAACCAATTAAATTCAGAGGAGTAAATGGCACTTTAGTAAACTTTCTTATTGTAAATGTAGGCCCTCTAGAAGTAATATCTTTCGTATAAGTCGCGTTGACTCTAGAACCATCAGGTAAACTACCATCTAAAATAGGAGATGCATAAGAAATATATTTACCGCATTTTTGTGCCAATTTTTCTACAAAACTAGCAAGCTCTTCAACAGTTTCAAATTGAATACTAGTTCTTAAATTTCTAAAAATTCTATGAACAAGATAAATAGGTTGCCCGACACCATTACACTGAATATCTTCAATAAAGTAATCATGCATTATTGCTTCAATTTCATTTAAACCATAAAAATTACGATATAAATAATAAAAAATCCTGTAATATCCCTCTTCAGATAAATTAAGTTGCGTCTCAGAGATAACAAGTTTTGCAATCTTATCAAGATATTCCTCAATTGACATATTCTCTTCACGAGTAAGATTAATGTTAATCATCTCTTTAATAGAAGAATGTAAAATATCTAGATTTTTTTTATCTCCATCCGTAAGGAGTGGCTCTTCCAATTCATAAACCATCTCACTAGTATGTGAATCCCAATAAATATGCGCATTTGCATAAGGAGAAATAAGAGGATACCGTACATCAATAGTAGATTTATCAGACTTATAACTTAAATTAGGAACCTTAACATTAAAATCTAATTTTGGCGCTTCCATTTTAGGTATATAAGAAACTAACTCTTTAAATATGTTATTTAAATAACATTCAAATCTACATTTGTAAAAGAACCTATCTTCCCATTATTTTCAATAGTAAGTTTGTAAAGAGTTGGAGATTGTTCATAGGTAAAATAGTCTTCTCTTCCTGCATTTGAAATATTAACAGGATAAACCATCCACATTTCAACAACATAAGGTCCGCCCTCAATAGTCTTAACTTTCATATTCCCCAAATTAACCTCTTTCCCAACCTCACTATATTTATAATTAGACTCCATAATCCACCCAATAGTATTAGAACTTGCATTAATATAAAACCTACCTTTTGAAACTTTCAAATCTAAAACCCTTTTATTTCCTGGAGCAATTTGAACATCATAGATCCTAGTACTAATTTCATTCAAAGATTTAATTGATTGTTCAAGAATAATTCTATCTTTCATTTGCTCAATTTTAGGTTTAGAAACTGCAAGCAATATCCCAATTACTGACAATCCAATTAAAGTATAGATAACAGTTTCAACCCATACTTGACCCCTCCTATTAAACTTCTCTTTCAAAATAATTTTCTTTAATTTTGCCATTCTTTTTTGTATATTCTTTCTCTTTCAAAAATAAAAAAATAAAAAAATAAAATCTGTCTATTTAGTTACTACAAGGACTCAAGAATACTTCAGAAGAACCTTCACAAGTTTCTTCAGTATTACCTACTGTCACAACTGGAGCAATCTTTACTTTAGTAGCATTTGCAATACCTGCAGCCCAAATATTAACTGTCTTTTCAAGGTTATTTGTTGGAAGTCTTCCAATAATACCTGTGAAATTATTTGAACTATCAGTACCATTAATCCTGTATGCGAAAGAATCTCCACCTACAAAAATTAAAGCATCAACAGCAACTAATTCTACTTTAGCATTAGGTCCTTTCTTTATTTGTAAAGAAATATTACTCGAACTACGATTTATACAAGTATACCCTTTTTCTGCAATCAATGTTATGTCGCTTAAAGCATCATTACATATTGTTCCTTTATTCAAACTATTTTGAACCATAGGAATAATTGCTGCCCAGATAATACCTACTGCAGCTACAGTAATCATAATAATTAATACAGTTGCTACAACAGCAGAAACCGCCTTTTTGTTTAATCTATTCATTTTTTCAAACCTCCTTTCAAGTTTTTGACTATTTTTATTAAGTAAGTCAAACAAACTTAACGTAAAAAAAGAAACTTAAGAACTATTTAAATCTAATTATTATCTCTTCTTTCAAAAATAAAAAATAAAAAAATAAAATTTAGCTATTTAATTACTACAAGGACTCAAGAATACTTCAGAAGAACCTTCACAAGTTTCTTCAGTAT
>CAYYKU010000044.1:0-6114 GCA_964440825.1 Candidatus Woesearchaeota archaeon | reverse complement strand
TTTGCGAAAGCAAAATTACTATTCTAGGCTAAATGTTTAATTTAGACGCAAAGCCAAAACAACCAAAATATTTATAAACACCCCAAAACTTACATAATTATAAATTCTAGAGGTTTTACTTCTAATATATAAAATGGACGAAGATTTAAAGAAAAATATTATGCATTCGGGAACAAGCTTAGTAGGAATAGTATGCAAAGACGGAGTAGTTATGGCTGGAGACAGAAGAACAACCCTTGGCGGACAAATAGTTTCTGACAAAAATACATTAAAGGTAGTTCCTATAACTGATTATGTTTTAGTTTCCGGAACAGGCGTTGCTTCAGATATAGAAATGCTAAGAAAAATTATAGCAGCTCAATTAAAATTGAAAGAATTAAAAGACAAAAAAAGACCTTCCGTAAAAGAATCTGCAAATTTAATTGCTTCTTTTGCATATAATAATATTAGACAACCATCCATGATCCCCTTTATGGCTGGAACAATGGTTGGAGGATATAACGAAGACGGTACAGCAGAACTTTATTCAGTTGGCCCAGACGGAAGCATAAAAGAAGTAGAAGATTATGACGCAAATTTCTCTTCAGGCATGCCTTATATTTTAGGATTTTTAGAAAGACAATATAAGCCAAATTTAACAATGACAGAAGGAATAAAATTAGCAATCGAATCAATCAAATCTTCAAGCGAAAGAGACACAGCATCCGGAAATGGAGTGGATGTTTTCACAATCACTAAAGAAGGAATAAAACAAGTATCTGCAATGAAATCAGAAGCAGTATTCACAGAAACGAAATAATTATATTTTTGAAACATTAAGAAAACAGAAACAATCAAACTCACAAAATGGGAACAGATATTTTAGAAACAATAAAAAGTGAATTGCCAAAAGGAACAATTAGTTCCATGAATTTTGAAGGCGCAAACATAGTTATCTACACAGAAGATGGAAAATTCTTAAAAGATGGCGATGATGCAGTCAAAGCAATTGTAAATAAAATTAAGAAAAGAGTTGAATTAAGAGCCGAACCTAAAATAGTAATGGATCAAGAAAAAACTGAAAAAGAAATCAGAAGAATAATCCCTGAAGAAGCAGAAATCACTCAAATTTTATTTGATACTCCGAGAAGCGTAGTAGTAATTGAAGCAAAAAGACCAGGATTAGTAATCGGAAAATCTGGAAGTTTATTAAAAGATGTTAAAGATGCTACTCTTTGGTCTCCTGTTGTTCAACGAAGTCCCGCGATCAAATCAAAAATCACAGAAAATATTCGTTCAGTTTTATACTTAAATAACAACAAAAGAAAAAAATTCCTAGATGAAATAGGTAAAAAAATCTACAAAGAATGGGACCCTACAAAAATGGACGAGTGGGTTAGAATTTCTATTTTAGGTTCTGGAAGACATGTAGGTAGAAGTTGTTTCTTATTACAAACTCCCCAAACAAGAATATTAATTGACTGCGGTATTGATGTTTCGGCACAAGGCCAAGATAAATATCCACACTTTGAAGCACCAGAGTTTGATATCAATTCCATCGATGCAGTAGTCATATCTCACGCCCACTTAGACCATTCAGGTTTAGTTCCTTACTTATACAAAATTGGTTATCAAGGCCCAACTTATATGACTGCACCAACAAGAGATGTAGCTGCACTTTTAGGAATGGATTTAATTGGTGTTGCCTATAAACAAGCTTCTGCGCCTCTTTTCACTTCTTCAGATGTTGCAGAAATGGTAAAACATACAATCTGTTTAGATTACAATGAAGTTACGGACATTACAAATGATATCAGAATTACAATGTATAACGCAGGCCACACATTAGGGAGTGCAATGATTCATTTCAATATTGGGAATGGTTTACACAATTTCTTATATACCGGAGATAGTAAATATGGAAAATCTAGATTATTAGAACCTGCAGTAACTTATTTCCCAAGATTAGAAACTATGCAATTAGAGTCTACTTACGGTGGAAAAGAAAATACAACTCAATCCAAAAGAGAAGGTGAAGAAGAATTATTAGAATACGTAAATAAAGTTCTTTCAAGAGGCGGAAAATTATTAATTCCAGAATTAGGCCTAGGAAGAGCTCAAGAAACAATGTTAGTTCTAGAAGATGCAATTGCAAATAAATTAATTCCAGACGTTCCTATTTATATTGATGGTATGATTTGGGATATTAATGCAATCCACACTGCCTATCCAGACTTCTTATCAAGAAATGTTCGTTCACTTGTTTTCCAAGATAAAAATCCTTTCGTAGCAGACTGCTTTAAACAAGTTGGCTCTGGCCAAGAAAGAAAATTAGTTATTGAAGGAGGACCTTGTGTAGTTTTAGCAACTTCTGGTATGTTAGCTGGCGGTGCTTCCGTAGAATACTTTAAAAACTTTGCAGACAACGAGAAAAATGGAATTTGTTTTGTATGTTATCAAGGATCTGGTTCTTTAGGTAAACAAGTTCAAGAAGGATTAAAAGAATACGTTTATCAATCAGAAGGAAAAGAAGAAAGATGCCCAGTAAAATTAGAGGTAACTACAGTTGAAGGATTTTCGGCCCACTCTTCGAGAAATGAATTAATGGCATTCTTAAATAATTTATCTCCATTCCCTAAGAAAATAATTGTAAATCACGGCGAAGCTTCAAGAGCTTTAGATCTTGCATCTTCTATCTATAAGTTAAGTAAAGTAGAAACAGTTGTTCCGAAGAACTTAGAAGCAATTAGATTAAGATAATTCTAAAAAATTTATTAAAGATAAATTAAGTAGTAGGTCTACGTCCAATATCAAAACAATAAAGAGTGTTTCCGCCCTTTCCGTGATACCCAGTAGAACCACCCCAAGAATAAAACATATATCCAGGACCAGGATACCAATTATTCCTATATACTAAAAAACCAGGAGTAGTAATAAGTACTTCGCCTCCAGTACCCGAAAGAAACAAAACCTTCCCAGCCCACACATATACAGTACAACCATAACAAATACCGCTCCGGTAATCTGAACAACCAAAGAAATAAGTATCATTATAATAAAGACTTTCTGAAGGTCCACATGCAGAAACTCCAGTACAGCCTTTATATTGCCATTCAGTAAATATTTCGCAAGAAGAAGCACTGTTACATCTAAACCCCTCTAGGCAGCTTCCACAACTTCCATCACAACCATCGTCTCCACATGTTTTCCCAGCACAATTTGGAACACACGTAGGAGCAACATAAAACCACCCATCATTAATCGCCTGTTGTAAACTTATTACCGTAGTTGCATTATTAACCAAAATGTTTGTTGCATATTCTCCATGAATTAAATCATAACCTGTATAAACTGCAGGACTTCTCCCACTAACCGTATTCCTTAAAGTCCCATCTGATAAAGCAGTGTCTAAGGTTTTAACAGTTCCATTAACATTAACAATTATTTCATTCACATTATGGCCAATAATAATCGCAGAAGAATAACTACCACCAGAATAACTAACTTTAAACTCATTATTAGTAATCCCTGCCTGTAAACTCTTATCATTCCCGTTTAAACCAATAAATACTTTATCACCTAAATGAGAATATGCAGAAGTGAAACTAACAACTATTAAAAATAGAAACAATATACTCAACACTCTTTTCATACTTATTCTAAGAAGACACTATTTATAAAATATTCTAAAGCTCCTTAGCATAAACAAAATTAGGAAGCTTTTCCTGTCTAAAATCCCAAATACTTTCTAACTTGTGCCCATGTTTATCTACAAATTTATATTTCCCCACACCGAAGAGAAAATTCCTATCGTAATCTTTAAGGTCGAATCCATTCCAATACTCAAAAACAGATGCATCCTCATCAAAATTTAGATCCCTTACTTGCTGCCTACTACAAAATCTCGCTAAATACTCATCAGTTTCAGTTTTAAAAAGACTACTCAAGGCAGGAGACCTTGCAAAAGAACCAATCATCCGAAAAGAATTCCAAGAAATTCTTGAAAATTCTGGATAAGACTTTCTAATATCTTTTATCATTAAATTATATTCCCTAGCAACCTCTAAAATAATATCACGAACAACTCTTGATTCTCTTTCTTTTAAAACACTAAATGCAATTTGGTAATCCCAATCAGAAACTCTTTCTCCAGAAACTCTTTCAAAAGCTACCTGAGAAGCTGAATTCTCTTTAGGAACAACTGCCCTTGCACCGCCTACAACAATTTTACGCAATTCTTCCGGACTAAATAAAATTAAATTAAGATCAATAGCCATAATAAACATAAAAATACCTTATTTTTAAAAATTATGATAATAGACACTTAATCAAAAAATCCTTTCATTCCATTTTCTCTCTTTCCACCAATATAAATTCTCTGTCTTGTTTCTTCAACGCTTAAAGCAAATGGCTTAAGAAAAGAAGAATCATTAATTCTAGTTAAGTTATTATCGTAAGTTACTGTCCAAAGATTACCTGTTCTTTTAAAAATAGACTCCTCCTCACTAAATACTCCTGCTCCAATTCTTCCATCTTTGAAATACATACCAGTTACACCGTCCATATTAACTAAGAACTCTTTAAGATAATAGTTCATACCATTACCTGTTTCCTTTAACCATCTTTGATATCCTTCTTGATGTTTTGGTTGATTTGGATTTTCAATATCCCATTCTGGAAAAGACCCTTGAAGAAAATGCATTAAATCTGTTTCTAAAGGAGTATTGTATATATTTACTGGATGTGCAAAATACATAATCTTTTTCTTTTCCATAAAAAAAGATAGTCTAATCCATTTAAAAATAATGATGTAGTTTAATATGGTATATTAAAACTATCTCTTTCTTGCAAAAAATTCCATCCAAGGGTGCTGGGAACTAAATTCATTCTGCTCCCTATAAAACTTCAAAATATCAAAACCTGAGGAGATTAACGTTTTAGTAAAAATATCCTCTGTAAAATATTGCCAAAATTTTTCACCATTTTCAGGCGTAGAGCCGTATCTTTTAGAAACACGAATTTCTGAACCATTTCCTTCCATTACTTTTGCATAAAAAACCCCTTGGGGAACAAGCACATCACTAATTTGACCCATCGAATATGAAAGCTTTTCCAAAGGAACATGAACAAGAGAAGCCGAAGCCCAAACTCCTCCGCATTTTTCCATCCAACTTTGAGAAAGAGTACCAGAAATATCCATATTAAGAAATAATCCTCCAGGAACTCTCTGCCTAGCAATATTTAATAGTTCAGAAGATAAATCAACACCAATAACTTGGAAACCCTCATTATATAAATAGCGAGCATCTCTTCCCGGACCGCAACCCAAATCTAAAACTTGACCGGATGTTTTACCCATAAGATTGATAAATTCATTAAGTCTTTCTAATGGCAATAACTTATCGGTTTTTTCTGCGTAATCTTCTGCAGTAAAATTATAAGTTGAAATAGTCTTTCTTAATAAATCATCCATAAAGAATATCAAGATTACCCATTTTTAAGAATTATTATACTCCAAACAATTTAAAAACTACAAAAGATTCTTAAAAATATAAAAGATGAAACACAAAACCACAATAACAATTATTCTCCTTTGTATGTTTTTATTAACCCAGTTTGTAGGACTTTACATTATTGCATCCAATTCAGTACCTGCATTTTTATCTGCGACAAACACAGACACAACCAGCCACGGATTTTATTTTTATCAATTAATAAGTTCTTTTATAATAGCAATTTTGATTGTTGTCCTTATTACTAAATACAAATTAAGAATTGTAATGAAAACGTGGTTTTTAATTGTAATAATCATTGCACTCTCAATTTCACTCGCAGCTATCTTAAAAAACATTTTAGGAATAACAAATTATATTTTCCCATTAATCTTTGCAATCATATTCGGAATACTTAAATTACTAAGACCTTCCGTTGTAATCCATAATTTGACAGAAGTTTTAATTTATCCAGGAATAGCAACTATATTTGTTCCAATATTAACTCCTCTTTATGTAATTCTTTTGCTCATACTTATTTCCATTTATGATATGTGGGCAGTATGGCATTCGGGAATAATGCAGAAAATGGCAAAATTCCAAATGGAAGAATTAAAGGTATTTGGAGGATTTTTTATTCCTT
>CAYYKU010000043.1:0-6116 GCA_964440825.1 Candidatus Woesearchaeota archaeon | reverse complement strand
CATAGCTGGGCTCCAAACTTCCAAGTCATATGTTTTTGCTGAGGAAAATCCTGCGTCTTCTTTAGATAGTAGAAGTCTTCTGAAAGGCAAATCTAAATTTTTTAATATTTGTTCTGCATATTCAGTCATTTCTTCATGAAATTTCCAAGAATCTTCTTGTTTGCAAATATAAACCATTTCTACCTTTTCGAATTCATGTAATCTGAATAAACCTTCTTCACCAGCTTTTCTTCCAGCTTCAGTCCTATAACATTGTGTAAACGCACAGAATTTTTTTGGTAAATCTTTTTCTGTTAATATTTCATCAGCATAAATATTTGTTACAGGGACTTCTGCGGTTGGAACTAAAATTAAATCATCGTTTGTTTTATATAATTGGTCATCGAATTTTGGTAAGTTTCCTGTTCCGAATGCTGCTGCTCTATTGACCATTTGAGGAGGATTAATTTCTACAAATCCGTTACTTTCATGGAAGTCTAGCATATATTGAACTAATGCTCTTTGTAATTTTGCTGCCTTCCCCGTTAAGATATAGAATCCTGCTCCGGAAATTTTTGTTGCTCTTTTCATATCAATCATTCCAAATTTTTCTAATAGCTCTAAATGTCCTTTGGGATTTTTTATTTCTTTAATTTTTCCTATTGCATGTACTTCTTTGTTGTGTGAAGCATCTCCGTTTGGAGCATCTTCACTTTGAATATTAGGTATTCTGGAAATTAAATCATCTATTTTCATTTTTAATTTATCTTCTGTTTCTTCATTTTGTTTAAGTTTTTCAGAAATTTCTTTTCCTCTCTTAATTGCTTCTGTTGCCTTTGCTTCATCTTTTGCTTTTTTTGCAACGTTTATAGACTCGGAGACTTTGTTTTTTTCGCATCTTAAGTCATCGTCTTCTTTTTTGCATTTTCTCCATTCAGTATCTAAAGAAATTAGTTCTTCAACTATTGAAACTTCATAGCCTCTTGCTTTGGTGTTTGTTTTTATTAGTTCAGGATTTTCTCTTAATATCTTAATGTCTATCATACTGTGTTGATTGAAAAATGATATTTAAACTTTGTTGTAGCCTTGTTTTATGTTTTTCAATAAAATATTTAAACTCAAATTTTATATTTTGCTTATGATAAGAGATTCGAAATCAAATTTGCTTTCTATTTTAGGAGTAGGGGCCATTCTTGGGGGTTCTTTATTTTCAAATGGTTGTAAAAAGGAAGAGGTTATTAATGCTTCTCAAGTTTCGCAAAGTATATGGGATAAACTGGATGGAGAGAATATTCAAACTAATGAATTTTCAAAGATTGAAAAAAAGCAATCTAGTTCAACTTTTTTGAAATCTCAAGTGGTTTTAGATTCTTATCGTGAAGGTGCAGCTTTTACTCGTGAAGAAATAAAAGTTAATCGTCCAAAAATAAATATTTTAGGTTATCCTTTTTCAATGAGTTTCTATGCTGCTAAATTTGGAAATGATCCTGTAGGGAGTTCTTGCTGTATTAATTTTTGTAAATCTGAAAGTGATATTCCCGTAGAAATAGATTATTCGCAATCTCAAAGTTATATTGTTTTTTCTAGACCGATTATTGGTTTTAAAAAAGCTCCCACTTCAAAAGGCCCCTTGATTTCTTTTAATAAATTAGAGGATAAGAAATTGACAGAGCGACTAATTTCAACTGCTTTAAAAGAACCAAAATTTGGAAATAGGTTTGATTTTAAAAAATCAGAAGTATATGCAATTTCTCTTAAAGAAAATGAGAAATATCATTCCAGTATGCAATTTTGTGGTCCGGACATTAGTTCTTTTGAAAATGGACTTCAAGGGTTTGTGCAGTTTACTCAATCAAATGAATTTCTTCTTGAAGGGGTTTGTACTGCTTTGATTTGTGATTTTAAATTTGAAAATAAAGAGCAAGGTGTTTCAGCAGATGTTACTGGTTGTGTTACTATGCCTCTAGTTCCGCCTATTTTTCCTGAGGCTACTGGGTGTTGGATGAAGAATTCAGATAGGACTATAATAGAGATGGTTCCAGGGCACTTTAAGATATATACTCGTAATTCATCAGCATTATATAGTTCTGAATTACTTAATGGGGCAGAATATGATAAAAGAAAAGACATTATTTATTTAGAAGGTAATAATTTGCCTGCAATAGGTAGGGAGAAAGTTAGTGGAGGAATTTATTTGTATTTTATTGATCAGAATGGGCGTAAGGAATCTATGGGAAGAACTTCTTTAAGATAGTTCTTTTTGTAATTAATTGTTACCTCTATAAAATTTCATGTATCTACTGAACATGGACGAAAAACTCCCGTAAAGCTTAAAAGCAGAATATAACTGCAATATATAGGTTACAACCTATATATTCAAATGGAAATTCAAAAAACAATGATTTGCCCGAACTTAGGGAGTTGTCCTGTTTACCTAAATTATATTGATTCTTTCGATGGATCTTTTCCTGATGATCTTAAGACTATAAATGTTATGAAAAGAAAAGCAGAAGGTAACTATTTTTGTGTTGCATTAGATTGGTATCTTGACAAAGTTAAAAAAAATGCACCTCCTCTTCCAGCAGGTACTAGTTTAGAAAACATAACTATGGGTTGTTTAAACTTAGAATTGGCAAATTCTCTAAGGGGAAAATCCTAAAATGACAAACCAAGAAGATAACTTTGATTTATTTTTCAGAAGAAAACCTGCAATGATGTTGCTGGCTCTTAAAAGAATGAATAAAGCAAAGTATGGTTCTGTTCTTGCAAAGGAAGTTGACTGTACATATTCTCATGCTGTTAAGATTTTACAAATTTTAGAAGAAATGGGTTTAGTGGGATTCGAGAAAAAAGGAAGAATAAAAATTATCAAATTGACGAAAAGAGGAATTCAAATCGCAGAAAATATTGAAGCAATAAAAGAAGTGATAGATAAACATTAATTTTTAATAAACAAAAACTTCTTAAACCAACTATTTCTTAGCTTTTTACTAGGTTAATTGCAAATGCAATTATTTTACGATGGCCTCGTAGCTCAGCCTGGTCAGAGTACCGCGCTCTTAACGCGGGTGTCGAGGGTTCAAATCCCTTCGGGGTCATTCATATTCTTTAGGATATATTTATTTAAATAGTTTTAATTTGTTCTTATATTATGGCTTTAATCTTATGTCATGGCGGAATGTATTCTGGAAAGAGTGATCTTGCTATTTCGAGGGTTCGTTCTTTTTCTCGTAGCGGTATGAAAAGAGTTTTATATCAACCTATAAATAATACTCGTGATATTTTTCAGGGTAAGCCTGTTTGGTTTTCAAGAGCAGGAGGTGATGAAATTAATCTTCTTCCAGCTAGATTTTTTGAATCTACAGAACAAGTTATTCAAGATATGAAAGAGTTTGATGTTTTTGGTTTTGAAGAATGGCAAATGTATTCTTCTGAAATTGTTGATGTAATTAATGAGTTGCATAAATCAGGTAAGTTTGTTGTGGCTGCAGGTCTTGACTATTATTTTAATGGTGAACCTGTAGAGATTTTTGATAGGCTTCGTGGGTTGGATGATTCCGTTCTTTTTCCAGGAGTTAGTGCTCTATGCCAGGATTGTAATGAAAGTGGGCTAAAAACAATGGCAGTTAGAACTCAAAGAACTTATTTAGGCAACTATCAGTTATTTGATGCTAAAAAAATTATTGTTGATGGGAGTGATGGTTACGACTATAAACCTGTATGTTTTAAACATTGGAAAGTTGGACCTCCAGAAAACCTGAATTTGGTGGAAAAATATCAGAAATTTTATTTGGAAAAAGCGAAAACTACTTTAAAATAACAAAAACGAAAGATTTAAAAGGCAACTTTTTTTAATGTTTTCATCTAAAACTATTAATAGTAATTAGTATGCACATTCTCCAACCAAAACACACAAAACTCAAGCAAGAGGAAGTAGTTAAGTTACTTATAAAATATAATATTTCTTTAGCACAATTACCTAAAATTTCAAAAGAAGATGCTTCTATTTTTGATTTAAATCCTCAATTAGGGGAAGTAGTTAAAATTGAAAGAAAAACTGAAGAAGGGAGTGAAGATTACTTTAGAGTTGTTGTTTAAAAATGGTTGGTTCAAAATCTGTTACAGTCGATAGAAAGCATGTCCTTGTCAAAGAATTTTTGAAAAACCACTCGATTGTTGAATCAAATATTACTTCTTTTAACGATTTTATTGAAAATAGAATGCAGGAAATTATTAATGAAATTAATGAAACTATTCCTAAAGAAGATTTTGAAATTAGATTAGGTAAGATTACTGTTGAAAAACCAAATATTGTTGAAGCAGATGGTTCTATTAGTTTAATTAGTCCTTCTGAAGCAAGATTAAGGGGTTTGACTTATTCTGCTCCTTTAAAAATGGAATTAACTATTAGGTATGAAGGTCAAATTGAAACTGCTGAAGTTCAATTAGGTAGAATTCCAGTTATTGTAAAGAGTAATGTTTGCAATTTACATGGTTTAAACAAACAAGAATTAACAGACCGATATGTAGATCCTGCAGATTCTGGTGGTTATTTTATTGTTAATGGTAATGAAAGAATATTGGTTATGGCTGAAGATTTGGCTTCTAACCAAGCATTTATGGAAGATCAGAAAGTTAAAGGATTTGTTTTAAGATTATTTTCGCAAAGAGGAGCTTATAAGATTCCAATATCTGTTAATGAAAGCAAGGAAGGCATTTTAGAAGTTTCTTTCTCAAGATTTAGAAAAATTCCAGTTATGGTTTTATTGAAAGCATTGGGGATGGTTTCTGAAGCTGAAATTTCTAAGTTAATTGGTAAGCAAACAGATGGTTTACTTGTAAACTTGTATGAATATGCTGCTTTGGGTGATTCTGAAGAAGCTTTGATGAAGATTGCAGAATTGACTTCATTGCAAGGAACAAAGAAGGAAGTCCTAGATAGAACTAAGCAAAGAATTGATTCTTATTTATTACCTCATGTTGGGTTGGATAAAAATGCTCGATTTGAAAAGGCAAAAACTTTATGTAAGTTGATTAAACAATTTTATATTGCTAAAGAATCTCCCGAGTCTTCTTTGACAGATAAAGACCATTATGCTAATAAAAGAGTTAGGTTATCTGGAGATTTACTAGCTGATTTATTTAGAGTAAATTTAAATATTTTAGTTAGAGAAATACAACATTCCCTACAAAAGACAGTAAAGAGAAGAAATTTTTATTCTATTAAGACTATTGCTAAATCAACATTATTTTCTCATAGGATTGAATCTGCTATTGCTACCGGTTCCTGGATTGGTGAAAGAACGGGCGTAACTCAGAATATGAAGAAAGATAATTTCTTGTCTATGATGTCTCAATTACAAAAAGTTGTCTCTACATTACCTGGAGAACAAGAGAACTTTGCAGCAAGAACTGTACACCCTACTCATTATGGAAGATTCTGTCCAGTTGAAACTCCTGAAGGTACTGAAATTGGTTTAAGAAAGAATTTAGCAATGTTAGCTAGAGTTTCTACAAGATGTATTGTTCCTGAAGAAAAAATCATTAAAGTATTATTGGAAGAAAAAATGTCGAAAGACTGCGATACTGGTATGGATGTTTTCTTAAATGGAAGATTTGTAGGTGTTGTTCAAAATGGAAAAGAATTTGTTTCTGCTGTAAGAGAAAGAAGAAGAAAAAATAATTTGCCTATCGAAATGGGGATAAAACATGATTCTTTCTTGGAATCTATCTTTTTGTCTACTGAAGTTGGAAGGGTTTTAAGACCTTTAGTTGTTGTTGATAATGGTGTTTCTAGATTGAAAGACGAGCACTTAAAATTAGTTGAATCTGGAGCTTTAACATGGAACAATCTTGTTGAGCAAGGAATTATTGAATATCTTGATGCTTCTGAGGAAGATACTTGTTATGTTGCATTATATAATGAAGAGATTACAAAAGAACATGATTATGTTGAAGTTGATCCTATTGCATGTTTAGGAGTTATTACTTCTATTGTTCCGTATGCAAATCACGATCAAGCTCCTCGTTTATTAAGAGGTAGTAAGACACAAACACAGTCTTTGGGTATTTATGCTGCTAATTATCATGTAAGGATTGATACGAATGTTTCTGTTTTACATTATCCACAAAAACCT
>CAYYKU010000042.1:0-6455 GCA_964440825.1 Candidatus Woesearchaeota archaeon | reverse complement strand
CATTTACAAATCCTAAATGGGGCCTAAAATCTTTTTCATCAACTTTGAGCGACTTTAGCGATAAACAAATTTTATGGTCTGGAAAAATTGCTACTGGTCTTTTCGGAATAACAAATTGTACTTCTGGAAGAGGGGGCCCAAGAAGTAACAAAGAAGTTCTAATTGCACCAGGAAATGAAGGTTTAGAACAATTGTTTTATTTAGGATTTACTCCTTGCCCAAGATGCACAGAACCCTTCGAAAAAGAAATCTTAGGAGAACTTGGAGAAGATATTAAGACAAAATATAATATGGATAAAATCTCTGACTTTTTTGATAAAACAAAACTTCCTTTTGATGCAAGAAGATTAGAATGGGAACATATTGCAAATATAATTGGAGGGTTGCCTTCTCGAATTTATGTTCCTGCAAATTTACAGTTAACAGAGGTACATAAATTTGCAAATCGTTTAAAAAATATCCAAAGTTCTTCACTGAGTACTTCGATTCCACCAATAGGATTTTATGATGCAAGTTCTCCCTTAGGATTTACTGAATATACGTTAAAACAATAACATTTATAAACCGATTTTTCAAACTAATATTAACCAATGATCAGTCCAACTGAGAGGAAATTTCTCGTTGTGATTATTGACTAAATAACTAAACAAAAAATACAAAAAATGGTTTCAGTATATGATATTGTAGAGAAAGCTGCTAAAACAGGCAAAGTTGATAAAGGTATCAATGAAGTTACAAAGGCTATTGAACGAGGGGTTGCTAAACTTGTAGTTTATGCTGCTGATGTTAGCCCTAAAGAACTTACACAACATTTACCAATTCTTGCAAAAGAAAAAGGCATCAAATGCGTAGAAGCTGATTCTAAACAGAAGTTAGGACTTGCTGTAGGAATCCAGGTTTCAACAGGTGCTGTTGCAGTTATCCAAGCTGGCGATGCTAAGCTTGAGACTCTTAAATAAGCAAATAATTGCTTAGCTGAATGAGGTAAATTATACTAATTTAATAAAATGAAAGAAATAAAGCAAAAAGAAAATCAATCACAAAGCAGTGGTTCTAGAGGTTCCGATAAAATTATGGAAGAGGGCGGAGCAGTTCCGGCTATAATTGATGCAGTTGTTGGAAGAACAGGAACAAGAGGAGAACTTACACAAGTTAAAGTTAGAATTCTTAGAGGAAGAAATATCGGTAAACAAATCAGAAGAAATGTTAGGGGCCCAGTTAAAGCAAAAGATATTTTAATGTTAAGAGAAACTGAAATTGAAGCAAGAAAATTAATGAAGAGAATACAAAAGGGAGCGTTTAGTTAAAATGCCAAGATGCTCATTCTGTAAATCAAACTATGAATTTCCAAGAGGAGTTACAGTTGTACAAAAAGACGGAGAGCCAAGATACTATTGCGGTTCTAAATGTAGAAAGAATTCTGAAATGGGAAGAGACAATAGAAGAGTTAAATGGGTTACAAAGAGTACAGAAGCTCAAGAAGCAAGTAAGAAAGAAAAGAAAGACAGAGAATCAAAGTAATTCTAAGAAACATGAATAAAACATCAAGACTATCGCCAGACGAATTAACACAAGCAGTAGATGAGATTCTTGAAGCAGGCGTTCCGGTAATCTGTTTTTTAAAATTAAGTCATGATGATTCTAAAATTTATGAAAAAATAATAGACGCACAAGGAAAGTATGTTACAGAAACTAAAGGTCCTTCTTTAGAATATGATCCATTAAAAGAAGAAGAAGAATACTATGCTCTTTTTGTTAGAAAACCAAAAACAGAAAGTATGTTCTTTCGCGCATAAATCTTTAAAAACACTTAATTCAAAAGATTTTTATGAAAACACAATCACGAAATCATGTTTCCGATCATGCAAGTAGTTCTCAAGTTAGAGCTAGATGCTCTTCAAATCCACAAGCAAGAGTTGAACATAGGCCATTTCAAAGACATATAATTAGTGAACCTTTCATTAATTATGAACAACAATCAACGGAAATGTGTCAGAGAGTAAATAGTCCGTACCAAAAACCGAGTGGAAGAGAAGATTTGAGACCATTAGTTATTTGTGCACCCAGACTTTTTGATTGTGGAACTATTTTTGGATATCAACTTATCGTTAGAGGAAGTACCGAGTATTACTAATCTAAACGTTTAAAAATAACTAACCCTTCTGTATTTTAATGGCAGAAATAAAAGAGGAGATTGGTAAAGTTAATAAGAAATATGCTGGAGGGAAATCTCTTTCTTCGTATAAATTAGTTTATCAATCCGAGAGTAACCAACTAGAACCTATTTATTTTTGGATACTTGATTTTATGCAAGGTGCCGGCGTTAAAGTTGAAAAGCTAGTCGATAATTTTACTTCTTCTCCAGGTAGTGGGCAATTTGCAGAGATGGGTCAAAGAGCTACAATGATGCAACAACAAGCAACTAAAATTCTTGCGGATACAAATACTTTAATTAAAACAATTATCAATTTAGTTTATGACTTAAAAGAATTTGAGATTAGATTGAGCCATTATGAAAAGGCAAACTCAAAAGACCCAAAGGAAAAAGAAATGGGAATGCTTGCTTTGAAAAATATTTGGTTAGATCAGGTTGACTTAAAGAGAGGAACTGGAAGTATTCATCAACTTGCAAACCAATTGGGCTACACAACTTTAAGAGAGATCTTTTTAATGGCAAACAGCGTAGAGGATGCAAAAAAAATTGCAAAAGAGGGTGGTGTCGGTAATGATATGTCCTTAAGGGTTGTTGCCCCAAGAATAAGCGAATTCTTAATGTGGAAAGACCTATCTGAAAGAGAGATTAAAAGTAGATTTGAAATTGAAAAATCTTACCTTAGATCAGAAGTAGAATCGCTAAAAATGTACACTAAATGGGCTAAGCCTTATTTGAAAGCTGCTGAAGAGTTAAGAATGAAAGGTTTTGACAAAGACCCTGCATTGGTAAGCGCATTTTCTACAACAAGATTTGAAATAACATTGCTCGGTAAAGGAAGAGATATTCCCCCTAATAAAGAAAAATTCGGAGAATATAAATTAAAAAGAAAGTATATCCCTATGTATGTTGTCTCTTTAAATTATAGGGGCGAGTTAGCTCAAAAAGTTACACAGAGAGGAGATTATGGTTTTGGATTTGGAGGTAAAGTAGAAATTAACTTTGATTGTTATGCCCTTAATTCTGAGGAGGTTGCACTTCTTGAAAAAAATATGAAAGAGGCTGAAATTGAAGACGGATTAAAACTTGTTGAAAGCAATACTGACGTTGCTTTGTCACAACTAAAAGATGAAATACAAAAATATTGTGGAGATGATGCACAACAAAAATTAAAGAAAGAGAAAGAAGAAAGAAAGAAGAAAGAAGAGAATCAAGACGACATTAATCCATTTACGGCCTTGTTTGAACTATTTTCTGGATTTTTCAAAGGCGGATGGTCGGAAGAAAAGAAAGACAAAAAAGATATTAAAGATGTAAAAGATATTAAATCAGATAACTTTGTTGAAAAAGAAGTTAGACAAGCTACCGAAAATGCAGCAAAGGGTTTTATTTATGCTGTTTATGATGTGTATAAAAAATCACACGCAATGGCTTCTTCTCCTGAGAAGTTTGAAAATTAAAAAAATAAAAATAAATTTTTGAGTATTACTTTTTCTTTTTTGAAAATTTGATTTTAATCAAAACAAGTAATGCTGCAAATAAAGTAACAACTTCATACGGAGAAACGCCAATGTTACCTCTGTAACCCGCAATTAGCATTAATAAAACACCCAGCATGTATAACAGTATAAATGCAGGTTGAATTTTGCTATTTCCTTTCCAAGACATTACTAATTGCACTATCCATGCAATCCCTATTACTATTAATCCAATAGACACTAAATCCATTTTAACCTCCTTTGATAATTAATTAAAGAGCGAACAGATTAAAAACATTGCGTAAACATAAATTAATTAAACCTGATATTGATAGGCTAATTATGGTAGATAAGAAAGAAATCAATTTAGAAGAGAAATTAAGAAAATTAATCGGAGATAAGAAAAAAGAAGAATCTGAAAAAAAAGTTTCTAAGGAAAATTCAAAGATTGATCAAGAGAAGTTAGAAAAAGGTGAAATAAAAAATTTTCAGTCAAAGCCACAAATAAAATTAGACTCTTCAGTCTCTTTGGGTCCAAGACTCGGAATAAATAATACTCAACCTGCTCAACAAAATTTAGAACAGAGTATTTTTGAAGAGAGGAGTGCTATGAGTCCTCCTACAACACCCCACTCAGAACATACAAAGAAAGAACTAGCTTATCAGGAAGCTAAAATGAATTATGACTTAATAGATCAAGCCCAAACTGGAAGAGAACCTTCTCAAATAGAAGCGATTAGAAATGTAAGAGTGCAAGATAATTTCGCAAGAAGGACAGGAATGACTAATCTTAGAGCAGAAAATTTAACAAATAATGAATCTCCAGACTATTCTCTCCAAATCCAAGGAGAGTCTAAGAAAAAAAATAGATGGGAAGTTAGTAACGAAGATCTTGTTAGAAAATACGCTAATTAAATAAATTTATATATATCAGAGAATTTAGTTATTTATGGGTGATAATTATAAGAGTTATGAGTCTTTCTATACTGGAGGATTCTCTAGTTTTAAACCATCTTACGGTGAAAATTTCACTGGGATGAATATGAAAGCCTCAACACTTAGCTCCACTACTTCTCCTCAAACTGCAAATCAATTAAAGGAAGTACTTGCAAGAATAAAAGAAGGTGTAAAAAATGTTGAACTTCAGCCACTTGGCGAAGGAGTTATGGATACGATTCCAAAACAACAATTTACAGAAATAAAAGCCTTGATGAAATTAAGCGGTGTAAGTCCCTCGATGCACGCACCTATCGTTGATCCTTCAGGTTTTGGACAGCAAGGATTTACAGATGAAGATAGAGCCGAAGCAGAGCGAAAACTATTTAGTGCTGTTGAGAAAGCAAGCGAACTTGGAGAAGGAGTTAAAGTCGTTATTCATTCCTCAAATGGAGGATATGGAAAGCAGTATCGTCCTGGTGAAGGAGAAGATAGATTTCATCTAAATCGTTTACCTTTAGTAGATCAAGAAACAGGCCAAATTGTTGCTGCACCCAAAGAAGAAGAGGAAATTAGTTTCTTTAGACCTTCAACTCTTAATAAGCCAGAAATTAGAGAAGCAGGAGAGCATATTGCTGCGATGAATCAAAGCAAGTGGAGAGAGAAAATGACAAACCTTGCTCAACTTCAAAAAATGACAAATGAAGTATTGGAGGGTGCAAATCCATTGTTTTATGCAGAAGAAATTGAAAAAGTTAAAGACCATTCACAGCTATCCCCTCAAGCAAGAGACTATGAAGAAAAATTGAGAAGTGCAGATATCTTTGTTAGAAATACTCATTTACAATTTGATAATGCATTCACTACAGCTTACAAATATGGAACGGAAGATCAAAAGAAGGAATTAACAAAACTTGCAAATAGTTTCCAAAACACAATGAAGAATACAAAAGAAGAAGGAGATAGTAGTACAGTATTTAGACACGCATTAAATAATGCTATTGGTGAATTGGGCAGAATTACTGAAAGGGGAGATAACCCTCAAGTAATTAAATCTGCTGAAGAGTACGCAAGAAAAAAAGCATCTGAAACTTTTGGCAATCTTGCATGGAATAGTTTTGATAAGCTTGGAAAAAGAGATGCGGATAAAGCTCCAGTTATTGCAATTGAAAACCTATATCATGGAATGGCTTATTCTAAAGCAGATGATTTGAAAGGACTTATTGATGAATCAAGATCAAAATTTGTGAAAAATGCTGTGAAAAATGGGATGGATAAAAAAGAAGCTGAAGATGCAGCCAAGAAAGTTATAGGAGTAACTTGGGACGTCGGACATTTGAATGTTTTAAAGAAAGAAGGGTTTACAGATAAAGATATAGTTGAACAAACAAAAAAAATTGCGCCATATGTAAAACATGTTCATTTAACAGATAATTTTGGATATAGCGATTCACATCTAGCTCCGGGAATGGGAAATGTACCATTTAAAGAAATATTAAAAGAACTTGAAAAAACAGGCAGATTGGATGAGATGAAAAAAGTTATTGAAGCAGGAGGACTAGTAAATCCTAATATGGGTTTGAGTATGTCCCCATTTAAATCTACCTTAGGTGCATTTGGAACACCAATGTATTCTGGCGGAGGATATTGGAATCAAGCTGCTGCAATGGCGACAGGAGGAGGATACTTTGGAGGACAAGGATATCTTCCTGAAAAACATTTTTCAATGTATGGAAGCGGATTCTCAAGTTTGCCAACCGAACTTGGAGGACAAATTCCAGGAACTGCATCAAGAGCAACTGGAACTCCAATGGCATGAGATATTGTCCGAGAGTAGGCTTTGCGTCTAAATTAATTTATTGAGAATTTTTCTTTAATTTGTTAAAAAC
>CAYYKU010000041.1:0-6818 GCA_964440825.1 Candidatus Woesearchaeota archaeon | reverse complement strand
CAGTTTTTAACAAATTAAAGAAAAATTCTCAATAAATTAATTTAGACGCAAAGCCAATACTAGACAATATTTATAAACTCTAAAATATTAAGGTAGTTATGAGAAAAAAAGTGTTGAGTATATTCTGGCTTGCTTTGGCTGGAGTTCTGTTTGCAGGTTATTTGACTTATGTTAAGTTGTTTTCAGGAACTTGCGCGTTAACTGAGGGATGTTCATATTTTATGGGCTTACCAACTTGTATGTTCGGATTTGGACTTTTTTCTGTAATATTTATTATTTCAATAATTGCATTATTTAGTAAAAGACATTTTAGAAGAACCATTGGAATAATTTCTTTCTGTGGAATTTTATTTTCTGGATATTTCTCAATGTATGAAATATTCTTTTCTTCCTTGAATATGTTTAATGGTGCTAGATATACTTTAGGATTGCCTAGTTGTTTCTATGGATTCTTGATGTTTATTATTGTTTTTGTAGTTGCGATGAAAAGACCTAAAGAATAATTTGGATAAGATAGTGCAATAATACTTAAAAACTAATATTTTATAGAGTATTTATGAGAAATGATAGGTATATATCTCCAACTGAAATATATCTTGCAGGAGCATTAACAGCTTTAGCAATTACTTTGGGGACTAATCTTTATTGTAACCATATGGCCGAAGAAACTAGAAAGATAAAGGAAGAAATTGCTCAGATAGCTATTCTTGAACGGGCTGAAGCAAAAAAGTTAGATAGTTTAGTACAACCAACTAACCCTGTATTAAATCTAAGATAAGAGTTAACAGATTTAACAAAGTTTTAAAAGATATAAATCTAAGTATTACTATGGTAAAAACAGAGGAATATGATTTAATGATTCTCGGTAGTGGAATTGCAGGCATGACTGCTGCGATTTACGGAGTTAGATATAATTTGAAAACTGTTGTTGTTGGACAATCTGTTGGAGGAACTGGAAATCTTGCAGGACATATTGAAAACTGGCCAGGTTTTATTGGTTCTGGTGCAGAATTAATGACTAAAGTTAATGAACAAGCAAAAAACGCAGGAATACATTTTGTAGAGGGAGAAATAAGTGCTATTAATAAAGTTGGTGAAGATTTCTCTGTAGAAGTGGGTGAACATAAAATACAGGCTAAAGCTACAATACTTGCGTTAGGAATGCAAAATAGAAAGCTAGGAGTTAAAGGAGAAAAAGAATTAATCGGAAAGGGCGTTAGTTATTGCGCAACTTGTGATGGGATGTTTTTCAAAGGCAAGACGGTTATAGTTGTTGGGGGTTCTGATTCTGCTGCAAAAGCTGCGTTATACTTATCTGAAATTGCAAAGAAAGTTTATGTTTCATACAGAAAATCAGAGATGAGATGTGAACCTATTTCTCTTAAAAAATTACATAGTAAAGAAAATGTAGAAATAAATTATTTTACAAATCCAGTTGAAATTTTAGGAGATAAAAAAGTTACAGGGATTATTTTAAGTCAAGAAGAAGATAGTAAAAAGAAAGAGATAAAACTAGATGTCGATGGAATTTTCATTGAAATTGGTGCTGCACCAGTTATTGAAGTTGTAAATTCTTTAGGTGTCGCATTGAATGAAAATGGATTCATTAAAATTGACAGAAACGCAAAAACAAATATTGAAGGAGTTTATGCTGCGGGAGATAATACCGATACGTCTTTTAAGCAATTGGTAGTCGCTGCTGGAGAAGGTGCAATGGCTGCAAAGTCAGCTTATGATTTTTTGAAATTTGGGAAGAAATAAATAACAATAATTCTTTTAAACTACAAGAGTAGGATACTTTTATGAAAAAGCCCATATTCGTTCGAGCGTATAAATCAGGTAGAGAATTTAGTAGAACATTGGCAAGAGGACTAGATTTAATGTATTCAGAAGATATTAAAAATATTTATGAATATTTGGATAATTTAGAAGTGTTCCAACTTAAGGCCAATAAGTTGTATAAATGCAAGGAGGTCGTGTCTAAAAGAGGAAGCCTTTTAGCAAGAATGAGCTATTTTTTAGGAAATTTATCCTGCCCCTATGACTTTTTGTATGTCAAATATGAAGAAATACGACAGCATGAAGAAATAAGAAAAGAAAAAGTATTAGAAAATGTGATGGGGTAATCTTTTAAAAGGTCAATTGATCGCTTATTTCTGAGAAAAGATATGTTAGACTATCAAACAAAACTACAATATTTGGAAAAATACGGAGAGTCTTTTAAGGGAACATTGAGTGTTACTCCAAAACCAGAGCGGTTTAAACATTTAGACATCCAAGTATTCGGAATTTCATATTACAACGGAGAAGAAGGTGATTCCCAAACAGGAAGATTTTCTCAAGAAGATTTATCGGAAATACTTCGCGATTCTAAAATGCATACGCTAGACAAATTAGATGAAGCAAAATTAGAAGTTGATTCAAGGGTGTGTGCAAATCATCTTTGGGGATTTAGATTTAGTAAAGATGCAAAGTTTTGGATTACAGAATTTGAACCAAGACAAGTTCGATTTTAAAGCTATAAAGAGAAATAAACAACAATCTTTAAAAACTAAATAAATTAAAATTCTTAAATGAGCGTGATGATTATTTTTGGGCCGCCAGGAAGCGGAAAGGGAACTCAGGCAGATTTGCTAGTTCAGAATTTGGGGCTTGTTCATATTTCTACAGGTAATTTACTTAGGGAAGCTATTGCCCAGAAAACAGAACTAGGATTACAAGTTGAAGCCCTCATGGCACAAGGACATTTAGCTCCAGATGAAACAGTTATTGGAATTATTAAAGAATTTTTAATTAAGAATAAAGATAAGAAAGTTTTACTTGATGGATTTCCCAGAACTGTTCCTCAGGCACAATCACTTGTAAAGATGACTCAAGAGTTGAAAATAAATCAAATTAAAATAATAAATCTTGAAGTAGACGATGAAGAAATAATGAAAAGACTTCTCCTGAGAGCTAGTTTACAGGGCAGAGTAGATGATAATGAACAAACAGCAAAAGAAAGATTAAAAGTTTACCACAGCCAAACCAAACCTGTTTTGGCGTATTTTGACAGTGTCGGTGAGCCCATATATCATATCGAGGGCATTGGGAAAATTGAAGATATTCAAGGTGAAATTCTAGATCATTTAGAAAACTGAAACTACAGTATTTGATCCATGATTTCTTCTAACTCTTTGACTTTATCTGAGTGAGTAGGGTCAAGATGTAAACGAAAAGGCTCTCTATCTAACATAATAGTATCATAGCAAGGTGGACAAAATCTGTCTGATTGTATTCCTTCTGGTTCTTTGAAATCGTCTCTTGGATGAACACAATCTGAAGGAGAAACTCTAGTAAAAACACAGCCAGGACAGACAGCCCAACCATAACCATACATACCCCCCTCTTTAAGAATACGGCCAATATTTTCAGGATTAAGATATTTAAATTCCATTTTAATTTTAGAAAATTATTTGCTTGCTGATACAGCAAAACTTTTAATTAATTCTTTAAAATCTTTTATTTTCTTAGAAGATTGTCTTCCTGCTACGATTAATTCTAAATTCTTTTCAATTTCACTAGGAGAATAATCAATTCCATACTTTTTATCCAAATGTTGAACTAAATCTTCGCAAAGATAAGCAATACAAATAGGAGATTTGTGTGTCTTTAGAGCACATCCTTCCTGAGTGTGATAACCGCAAGAAGCTTTATTTTCATTCGGCAAACCATATTTTTCTTCCCTCTTTCTTTCTAATAAACTTCTGTCTTCTATGTCTGGATAGTTTCCAAATCTAAAATAATCTCGCGGACAACAACCAATATTCCCTGGGAATTTAGTGGGGTCTCCAGGCATTTCCATCTTTACTCTATACATTCCTATAGGTTTAGATAAACAATTTTCAGTACAAAAATTAACTTTTCCAAAAAAAGAATTCAACATCTCTTCGCATGCTAGATACGCTGTAAGTCCTTGCGCCAAATCTTTTTTAGGAGTTGCCATGTTAATTTTCTAGAACTATCGTGTTCTCAAACGAACACCTCTTAATGTAGCTAATATTAATCCTATTTAAAGTATTCTAATAAATCCAAATTAGCAAACTTTAAAAGTCCACAAAATCACGTAATTTTATCATTTAAATAGTAAATACGGACGATTCGTTCATCGGTTAGGACTGCTCGTTTACACCGAGCGAAGAGAGGTTCGACTCCTCTATCGTCCATTTTATTATCTAGAAGAGGAAATAAGTTCTCCTAACATTTAAAAACCCCATTTGATTATATTAATTATGGCTGAAAAGAGTTCTAATAAAGACGAAAGAAAAAAAGAACAAAATGATTCTGTTGAGCAAAATGTTTCTCCAGTTTATGTTTCAAAAAGCAAATTAGGTAATTTACCAACGGATAACACCTTAGATCCTACAATGAAAGAAGAAATGGATAAGACTAAAGAAAATATTGAAAAATTCAAAAAAGAAATTGTAAAACAATTCAAATATATAGATGGAATAGGGATTATTCCTGCACAAGCAGCTCCAAAGATTGAAGAAGAATTTGAAGTTCCAGTTGAAGATACAAAAAGAAAATTAATACATCTAGTAGTTGTTATTCCAGAAGCAAATTTTAAAGAAATACAGAAAATTAGAATGGAGTGTATTAAAAAAGCAAAAGAAATTGACGATAAACTGTGGGTACATGTTTTAACTCCCGTAGATATTTGGAATTTAGGTTTAGACTCTAAGTTTGATATTTTAGAAGCAATTGGAATGTCATATCCAATTTTAGACAAAGGTTTGTTTGGTGCTTTAAGAGTTGCTTCCATACACAAGTCTTTAGTTTTAAGAAAATTCGAAAAATATATTGCAAGTTATGTTATTGCAGGTTCATTAACTAGGGGAGAAGCAAAACCAACTTCTGACGTCGATGTTTTTATTGTTATTGATGATACTGATGTAAAAAGAATGCCTAGATTTGAATTGAAAGAAAAATTACGTTCCGTTATATTCCAGTTTATTCAAGAAGCTACTGCAATTGCAGGAGCAAAGAATCCATTAAATGTTCAAGTTTATTTATTGACTGAATTCTGGGAAGCAGTTAAGGATGCACACCCAGTTATGTTTACTTTTATTAGAGATGGAATTCCATTGTATGATAGAGGAACATTTTTACCTTGGAAATCATTGTTAAGAATGGGTAAAGTAAAACCTTCTCCTGAAGCAGTTGACATGTTTATGTCATCTGGTGATAAAATGGAAGAAAGCATCAATAGAAGAATTTTAGATATTGCAGTCATGGATATTTATTGGGGAGTATTAACGCCTTCGCAAGGTATTTTAATGATGTTTGGACTTGCACCTCCAACACCTAAAGAAACAGTTAGATTGTTAAGAGAAGTTTTTGTCGATAAAGAAAAATTACTTGAAGATAAATATGTAAAAACACTGGAGGGAATTATTTCTTTTTATAAAGAATATGAACATGGAAATCAAAAAAAAATGACTGGTGCTGAACTTGATAAAATGTCAAAAGATGCTCTTGATTATATGAAGAGATTAAAACAATTGAGAGAACAAATTGAAAAAAGAGTACAGGATAAATCTATACAGCAAACTTGTAAAGATGTTTTTGGAATGCTAGAATCTATTTTAGGAAAAAAAGATGAAGCCGCTTTAGTCAAAGCTTTCGACGATCAATTAGTAAAGCATGGTAAAATGCCGAAAAGATTTTTAGAAAATATTAAATCTATATTAAAAACAAGAGAAGAATTCAAAGCAATTGACAAAGATAAGAAAAAGAAAATTACAATCAAAGAAGTTACAGCTATTGAGAATGCTAGAAAAATTGCAGCAGAAGTTACAAATACTTTAATTGAATATGCACAAAGAAAAGACTTTGTTGTTTTAGATAGAAAAAGATTTATTCTTAAGACAGAAAACAAAGCAGCAGAAGTCTTTTTCCTTACAAATTTATTTATAGTGGAAGAAGGCAAAATATGGGCAATTAAGAATAATAAATTTGTTGCTTCTAATGTAGAAGAACTGAATAAAGAACTTACTGATTCTAAAGAAGATAAAGTGAAAATTACTCCTAAACAAATGGAACTTATTAAGCAACATTTCGGAGAATTTGAGTTAAGTTATTAGGGCTTTAAAACATCGAGGATAAAATTCCTATTCTTTTACGAAACCTTTATAAACCAACTTTTTATTCTATAATTACTCTTAAAAATTGTCTTTATGGAGAAATGCCCTGAAGAGAGTATATTTTTTCGAGTTCATATACAAAATGGTTAATGCTATCGTAATACAATTCCGAAGAGGAAAGAGAACAGTTACACCTAAACATTTCTTAATTGAAATAGAAGGTTCTGACTCTAGAGAGAAAGCTACAAAATACGTAGGTAAAGAAGTAATTTGGACATCACCTGCAAAATTACAAATTAAAGGTAAAATAGCATCAGCTCATGGAAATAAGGGCGTTGTTAGAGCAATTTTTGAAAAAGGATTGCCAGGACAAGCTATCGGCAATGAGGTTGCTATAAAGTAAGATGGGATTAAGAAGAGCAGCATGTTATTCTAGAAGACCTTGCGTACCATTTACAAGAAAGTCTAAATTTAAACAAAAAGCTTATATCAAAGTAGTTCCAGCAACAAAGTTAACTAAGATGAGAATGGGCGACTTAGCAGGCTATAAAGTTGGCAAATATAAGACAATTATGATCGTTAGAACAAGACATAGAGTACAATTAAGAGATAATGCGTTAGAAGCAACAAGACAGTTTTTGAACAGATTCTTATTAGAAAAAGTAGGTAAAGAATTTTATTTTGAAGTAAAGC
>CAYYKU010000040.1:0-6903 GCA_964440825.1 Candidatus Woesearchaeota archaeon | reverse complement strand
AAAAGAATTTCCTGCAAAGTATTTTGCACTAGGAAAATGTTTTAGAAACGAAACAGTTGATTGGAAACACGGATTTGAATTCAATCAGACAGAAGGAATTGTTATTGATGAAAATGCAAATTTCAGACAACTTTTGGGATACCTTAAAGAATTTTTTAGAAAGATGGGCTATGATAAAATTAGAATAAGGCCTAGTTTTTTTGCATATACTGAACCTAGCTTAGAAATTGATTGTTGGAACGAAGAAAGAAAGGAATGGTTGGAACTTGGAGGGGCTGGAATGTTTAGGCCCGAAGTTACTATTCCGATATTTGGAAGACACATTCCCGTTTTAGCATGGGGGCCTGGATTTGATAGAATCATCATGGAGTCCTACAAAATAAAAGATTTAAGAGAAATGTATAAAAATAATATAACTAAATTAAGAGAGATGAAATTTTGGAGAGAATAAAATGACAGTCGTATCAATGAACAGGAAAGAAGTTGAAAAGAGAATCGGTAAAATCACTTCCGAAGTTGAAAATAAAATTGCAATGTTTGGAACACCTGTAGAATCATTAACAGCTGAAGAGTTACAAATAGATGTTACGCCAAATAGGCCAGATTTACTTTCTATGCAAGGATTTATCAGAGCAATGATTCCATATTTAAAAAATGAAAAATTAAAACCAATAAAGGTGCATAAACCCGAAAAAGATTACAAAGTAATTATTGACAAATCCGTAAAATCAGTTAGACCCTTTACTGCATGTGCAATTGTAAAGAACTTGAAACTTGATGATTCCAAAATAAAAGAGTTAATTGACATTCAAGAGAAACTCCACACTACTTTCGCAAGAAAAAGAAAAAAATTGGCAATAGGTATTTATCCTCTTGAAAAAATAAAGCTGCCTATAACTTTCATGGCTAAGAAACCTGAAGAAATTAAATTTCAGCCTTTAGAGTTTCCTAGGGAGATAACTGGACTCCAGCTCTTATCTCAACACCCCACAGGAAGAGAATACAGGCATTTGCTGGAAGGATTAGACAAATTCCCAGTGTTTATGGATGCAAACAAAAAAGTACTGTCTATGCCTCCCATAATCAATTCACATGAAACTGGAAAAATTACTGAGCAGACTAAAGATGTGTTTATTGAATGTTCTGGATTTAATTTAGCATACTTAAAGAAAACATTAAATATTTTGGTTGCAATTTTTTCAGATATGGGTGGAGAGATTTATCAAATGAAAGTTTCTGATAAAGAAGAATATATCTCTCCGGATTTAGATTGTGTAAAAGTTAAACTAAAATTAGAAGATGTTAACCGAACACTCGGGCTAAATCTTAGCGATATGGAAGTCAAAAAATGTCTTGAAAAGATGCAAATTGAATATGATAAAGGTGTTGCACTTATTCCACCATA
The DNA here is from genome assembly GCA_964440825.1 of Candidatus Woesearchaeota archaeon. GTDB lineage: Archaea > Nanobdellota > Nanobdellia > Pacearchaeales > GW2011-AR1 > CABMGO01. The sequence continues at coordinate 5,498 of CAYYKU010000040.1, read as the reverse complement.
CAGATCAGACATATTACACTGGATTGATTTAGTAGGAGATATTTCTATTGGTTATGGGTTTGAGAACTTCGTCCCAGAAATTCCAAAAATCTCAACAATCGCAGAGGAAGAATCTAACAGCAAGCTCAGAAGAAAGATTTCAGAAATTTTATCAGGAGTTGGACTTTTGGAATGTTCAACTTATCATTTAAATACTAAAGAAGAAATAAAAAATAGCAGTTATGAATTCAAAGATTTTATAGAAGTTGAAGAATCAAAAACAGAATATAATGTTTTAAGAATTGATTTAATGACTAATTTACTCAAAATTATTTCCGAGAATTCTGATTCATCTTATCCTCAAAAAATATTTGAAACTGGAAAAGTTTTTGCAGTTGCAAAGAAAGAAGACAGCGATACGGGAGTAATTGAAAAAGAACATCTTTCTATTGCATTAATAGACGAAAAAGTTAACTTTACAGAAATAAAGCAAGTTTTAGATTATCTATTTAGAATGTTAAATATAAGTTATTCTTTGGAAGAGTGTGATAACAGTAATTTTATTACAGGTAGAGTTGGAAAAATAATCGTGAATGATATAGAAATAGGAATAATTGGAGAAGTAGCTCCGAGAGTTCTAAAAAACTGGGGAATTAATATGCCTATCGCGCTTTTAGAGTTAAATACAGAAAAAATATAACAATATCCCTAACTAATTAAAATTCTTTAAACATTTTAAATAAATTACTCTTTCACAGGCAAGAGAGTTGCCATTTCTCTCATGATCTGATCAATAACTACTCTGTCAGAAATCTGAGGATTTCTCGCCAATAACTTCATAGCATGAGATGCCCCTACAACTATTTCCATCTGAGAGTTCTTGAACTGTTTATCATTGAAGGAACACAATACATGATTCATAACTTCTTCTTCGGAAGCAAGAGGGTGTGCTTTTCTATAAACAAGTGCTTCATTAGCACCAGCAATCATATCTATTCCTCTTTTTGTTATATCCATAGTCTTAATATTTTTAGGCAATTTATAAAGATTTGTGGTTTGGAAACAATAAATTAAAACAAGTAAAAGTTTGGAAATTTAGATACCAACCTACATAAAAGACTAAGGCTTATAGCTAAAAAGCCACGGGTGAGACTCGAACTCACCACCTCGGCATTACCAATGCCGTGCTCTAACCTGATGAGCTACCGTGGCGTAAAAAAGCATAATTAAGAAGTTTTATAAATTCTCTTAATTCTTCAAATTTATGGTAGAAAGAACAATTAAAAGCATAAAAGAAGATTATAAAAAAATAGAAGAAAAGTTCAATTTACCTGCTTTTGAAAAGTTAGTTGAAGACTTCGATATAGAAAAAATCTCCGAAAAAGAAGAAGGTTTGCTAATTAGAGATATTAGGAGAGCTATTGCAGAAAAAATCTCAGGATATTTACATTTATTTGAAATGTTGATGAATCCTGCTTCCCCCCCAATGTTTGTCTTTTCATTTATGAAAAATTTATCCGAGCAAGATAAAAAAGAAATTAAAGATATTTATAAAGAACTGGCAAGAATACAGATTTTTACAATAAAATTAGATACTATATATAATGAGAATAAAGAGGGAGAATTTATTAAAAAAACGTTTACTAATTGGGAAGGCCTTAAGAAAAAAATATACTCTTTGGTTGAAATATTTGAAAAAGAGTTTGAGAAAAATTCAGAAACTAAAGAGAAAAGTTATTTTGGATAATTTTTAAAAATTTTTGATTTTAACCGAAAAGTCTGCTAAAAAAGCCTTTCTTTTTTTCAGGCATGATAAAATCTTGAGTTGCCTCTTTTATCTCCTCTATTTTTTGTTCTTCTTTTTTCACAGAAGGTGTTCTCGCTTCAACAAATTTTATTGCTTTTTCAATTTCAATTCTAGAATGTTTTTGATTTACAAGAGCCCATCTTAAATCTTCTATTTTGTAACCTTTCTTCAAATTTTTATCTAGATAGTCTACAATTTGTTTTACTGAATCTGCGCTGTTTGCCATGATTTAATTAGAAAACCTCGCTTTAAAAATATTGTTGAGTTCTATAATACATGTCTTTTGATTGAAATTGAAGATTTTAGACGTAAATATGAAAAATAAGTAGATAAAAATTAATAAAAATAACAATTGTTTACAAATAGATTTTAAAAAATTTATTTATTTTTTTGACGTAGCCCTACAGAAATTTGGTTGATAGAATCTTTGGTAAATCCTATGTCTGAAAAGTCATTTAATGTGGAAGTAATAACTTGTTTTTCATATTCGCTTCCCCTTAGAAGCTGAGAATTTAGCCGGTATATATTCTCAAGATAGTGACCCACATTCTTTTTAAAAAACCCCTCACTATTATTTAACTTACCTTCTTTTAAGATCTCTTTGAGTATATAATAATCGGCCCTAACTTCTCCAAGAGGTATTAAAACTTCTTCTTTAAGAAACCCTCTTTTTGAAGTAGTTTTTATGGGTATTCCAAAATAAGCATCTAAAACATGAACCAGTTCATGTTTAACAACTGCTTGTAAATCATACTCATTTTTATTTTCAAAGCATAACGGGAAGTCTTTTCCAAAAATAATATATCTCGGGACTTGATTACCATATGCTACTGGAGAAGGTAATGGGAAAATAGATACAGAAAAAGAGTCTAAGCTAGACATCCTCTTAACTGCATTACTAACACATTCTCCAAGGTCTCCCGCTTTTAATAGAAAAGTATCTTTTGATTTAACCTGGGAGAAAATATTACTTGCAAGAGTAGATAATTCTTGTTTAGATGGATTGTATATTATTCCTTTGATAATTCCTGCATTTTTCAGTTTTTGATATTTCTCAATCTTTGAAGCAGAAGCTTCTACTTTAGAAAGATAGTTTGTATTCTGTGCATAAATATTTGAAAAACTAAGTGCGGCCACTGTGCCAATTACTTTTGCTAGTTTTTTTAGCCCCATGTGATTATGAAAAACGCGAGTACAAATTATAATTTAATTAGTTTATTTCTCGCGAAAAATCTCTTTTATTGAATGTTATAGAATCTCCCTGATTCTTTTTTATCATCTTTCTTTTGGTTATTATAACCCATGAAAGGGCTTGTAGAGCGGCTAAAAATAGATGCCCTATTCGCCCCTTCTGGGAAAAAAGAGGTGATAAATATTGTAGTAAAAAAGACTATTTAAATCTTTCGTTTCTGTTGTAATTATATAGTGACAAATAGACACTCAATAGGTTCACAACTTTGAGGATAAATAGGCACGAATACAATAATCTTTATTAACGCAAACAAATAAATTAGTTAATGGTAGAAGAAGTGACTAGTAAGATTTCTGATAAAAATAAGATAGGAGGAACACAGTTCTATAATCTAATTACGAGTGGAGAGGTTAGCTGGCAGGCAATTATTTATGACCTTATTGAAACTGAACAATTAGACCCTTGGGATATTGATATTGGAGTTTTAGCAGAGAGATATGCATTAGTCATTCAAGAAATGGAAGAAGCTAATTTTTTTGTATCTTCTAAAGTTTTACTAGCATGTTCCCTCCTACTTAGAATTAAGTCTGAAAGACTTCTTTACAAATATATCCAAGAAATGGATGAGGCAATTTATGGTAAACAAGACGAGAAAAAATATGCTCTAGAAAGAATTGAGTTAGATGAAGATGAAATACCCATCCTTGTTCCTAAAACACCCATGGCTCGTTATAAAAAAGTAACATTACAAGAGCTGATGGGTGCTTTGCATAAAGCGATTGAAACTGAAAATAGAAGAATTAGAAAAGATATTAAGGCAAGACAAGCTCAAAAATCAGCATTAGTAGTTCTACCAAATGCAAACAGGATCCCTCTTAAAGATAGAATATCTGGCATATTTGGGAGAATAAATGATGTTATTAGAAAACCCAAAGAGGAACATATAACTTTTTCCCAATTAGCCCCTACTAGGGAAGAGAAACTTGCTTCCTTTTTACCAGTCTTACATTTATCTAACTCTAATCAACTATACCTAACTCAACTTAAACAATATGATGAGATTTATCTTAGATTAGAGCAATTACAGGAAGAAATTGAATTACTTAAAAAAGAACTTGGAGAAGCAGTTCCTTTAAATGATGAGGAAAAAGAGGAAATAGCAGAAGAGATTGAAGAATTGGAAGAGTTTGAGGAAGAAATGAAAGAAAAGATAACTGAAAAGAAGATTAAAGAAATTGATAAAGAATTAGAGTCCGGAGAAGATTAGTTATTAAGGACATTTAACGTATATTAGTTTATCAGCAGGAGGATTTGAATAACATTCTTGCTTTGTATAAGTTCTCATATATTCATTATAAGTATAATAATACTCTGGACTTTCTTGAAAATTAACCATTTTTAGACCACGGATATTGTCTTGATAATAAGTGTTATCGCTTTCAACATAAGTATTTCTATAAATCCTTTCGTTCAAATCTTCCCTATACTCCTTTGTTGCTCGATAGCTATACCCGTAACGATAATCATAAACAGGAAATCTATTTTCACTCTCCCAAGATTTAGAACTGTAATCTTTATAGTATCCAGAATCCCTAATTATAAAAATTACATCATCACCATTATTTAAATCGTAATTGTTGTTTAAATCGTTGTATTCATTATGTTTACAAGCAGAAGTAAACTGCAAAGCAGATACCAAAAGCAATAATCCGACCATAATCAAAAATAATTTGTTTGTTTTCATGAAATAGCTAGTCTTTCTGTCTTTATAAAACATGTCTCTGTTTTTCGTCACTGGGGTGTCCTAAATTCTAAAAGTAAGAATTTTTTAGAAAAATATATAAACCACATAACTATTCGCAAGGTATGAAGAGGAATTTGACACTAATTTTAGCAGGTTTACTAGCTTTAGGTGTGCAAGGACAACAACCAACTCCAAAAATACAGAAAAAAGAGATTAGTGATCAAAGAAAAGAACTCCTAGCAACTGCGGCTAACTATTACAAATCTGCTGCAGAGGGATATTTAGAGGCTGCTAACAATAAACTAGAGGTAATCGCGAATTACGAAGAAATTATTTCGCCAATTGAAGAAAGAATTAAAGCAAATACTGAAACAAATTATCCTGCTGCATGGATAAAAGTTGCAATCTATAAAAAAAATACTGGAACACTTGAAGAACAAGTAGGAAATAATAAACTACTCGCCGGAGTTTTATTTGAGAAAGCCCATACAACACGATTGGAGCTTGGTGAAAATATAACGAGCTTGCTAGATCGTAGAAATTCCTTAGATTATCAGACGCACCATAATAAATCTAGAGAAAACTATATGGCCTCTAAAAAATATTTTGAAGAAGCAGGAGATAAACTTAATGCGGCCACAGTGATTGAATTAATGGCTGTGAAAGACGCTTTAATTGGAGACACGTATAAATCTATCCTAAAATAATTAAACATCATCATCAAAAATTCTAAAACTTTCAGAAGAGGCTAACCTATGATTCCAATTCCACTTATT
>CAYYKU010000039.1:0-6906 GCA_964440825.1 Candidatus Woesearchaeota archaeon | reverse complement strand
TGCAATCTCCTTAAGTGTCTTTATTGAAATACAAGTAGTGTGAGGTCTAAGTAAAATTCGTTTAGAAATTTCTTCATCAAATTTATATTCCCACCCTTTACTCCCATCAATACCTCCTTCATGAGCCTTTTTAATGTTTTCAACTAGTTTTTTATCTGGGAGAGTTCCTTTAACTCCTTTAATATAAAATGTATCTTGCATTTCTCTAACAGGGTGATCTTGTGCAGTAAATAATGCGTCAAAATTCCAGAAACTATTAACAACGATTCCCCCAGTCATTTCTTTAAAACCCAAGTCCAACCAAATTCTTTTGGCATAATCTGTAGCTTGATTTACAAAATGTCTCTTTCCACCAAATATTCTTGGAACTGGAGAAACAATATCGTATCTTCTAAATTTCTTTCCTTTCCATGTTTCAGAATTAATCATCTTGGGCGTCAATTGTTCAATTAAATTTTCACTTAAATCTTCTTTTAATATTTCTTTTCCAAGTGTTGTAAGTTTAATCTCAATTTTTTTCTCGGTTTTAATTTCGACTATCTCTTTTCTGTTTTTGAGAGAATCAAGTGCAAATTTTTCTTCCGGAGCAAGAGCATCTAAGTCAATCGGGATTTTCTTCAAGAATTTTTCTTCAAGTGTTTCTTTACTCACTTCATTTTCAGTAGCTGTTAAAACAACTCTTCCTTCTTTTATATCTGCAAGAGCTTTTTTCTTTAGAACACCAACAGAAACCTTAGCTTCATTTTCATTAAGTTCAGAAACATTTTTTATTTCTCCTAAAGGGATGGATTTTTTCTCTGAAAGTGCTTGTAAAAGTTTTCTTTCCGGTAAGCCTTTCTTTTGATAATAAATCCCATTAATCCCTAAACCGATGACTTGTTTTTCATTAGGAGTTATATTAACTAATCCTTTATTTTTTAAGAATTCCAATGCCCTTAGTACGCTCGTGCTATCCATTTCAGCCTTTTTTGTAATATCCGAAAGAGTTTTGCATGAATTAAGGAACGGAATAACTTTTCTTTCGATAGGCGAAAGTGACTCAATTAGTTTATCTTTTTCCATAGTTTAACCTGTCAGATATATTATATAAACTTAATTATTAGATTCCTCAAAAAGGCGACTAAGTTTTTTTATCCTTTCAATTTGATTCTTTTTGACTTCCTTAAGGGCATTATCTTCTTTCCGGATAATATTAGACACTACTTCTCCAGCAGTGAAACGAGGCAACATAACATAGTCCGCTCCTTGATCATATAACTCTAATGCATCTTCATTAGTTTGTGCTGTTAAAATAACCTTAGTTTCCGGATTTTCAGACTTTATCTTTTTAAGCAAAAGAACACCATCATTAAGATTCGGGGCTGTGCTTATTACTCTTGTTAACTTTTTAACATCAAAAGATTCTAGGATATCTGGGCTTTCAATATCTCCATAAACGCAAGATATTTTTTTATCTTTTAGCATTGCGATTATCTCAGGATTATAATCCAGAACAACCACTTCTTCTTTATGTGATGGTAGAAACTCCTTGAGGATTATTTTACCCATCCTATCGCAGCCAACAATTAAAATATTTTTATCAGACTTATCATCCATATAGCCTATATTTTCTCTTACTGGTATGAAATTTAAGAGAGAAATTGGTTTTCTAAATATTCTATAAATTTGATTTTCCTTTTCAAGCATAAATACTGCTAAAGACATTGTAACTATTGTTGCAATAATTACTGTAGATAAAATTGTTTGACTTAAAACTCCTACTGCAAACCCTATTGTTGCTATCATGATAGAAAATTCAGAAAGTTGTCCCAGGCCTATTGATGAAACAAAACTAGTTTTTTCAGTATAGCCGAATATTTTTAATAAAATAAATATAATTAGTGGTTTAATGATTATTGCTCCCACAATTAATACACAGAATAAAACTATTTCACTCCTTAATCCTACTATTGTTATTTGCATTCCCAATGCAACAAAAAATAGGATTGAGAAAAAGTCTCTAAGTGGTTTTATTCTTGCTTCTAATTCAGATTTATATGAAAGATTTGCAAGAGCCATACCTGCAATAAATGCACCTATTGCAATTGAAAGTTCTAAAACTAAAGATAAAATAATAAATACAAAAAGAACTGCAAGAGCAAATAGCACTACTAATTCTTTAGCATGTTTGGATGATGCAGCTCGCTTGAAAGTATAATTTAACACGCTTTTTTGTAGTAGTATGGATACTCCCACTATAAATAAGAGTTTGAAAACTGCTGGTGCAACCCCTTCAAGTGTCATTTCGCCAGAGGAAATAATTGAAATAGCGAAGATTGCAAATAAGTCTTGTAAAAGTAAGATCGCTATGATGATTCTACCATGGAGAGTCACCAAGTCTCCACTATCTGAAAGGATCTTAAGGACGACCATTGTTGAACTAAACGTAATTATCATTCCAAGATAAACACTTTGCATAAAATCTAGTCCAATAAATCTCAACAATGGTAAGGCCAATGAAAGTAAGATTACTATTTGAAGTAGGCCCACTAGCACAATTTTTTTCATATTTACTTGTTTTAATTTTTTAAGCGATATTTCTAATCCTGCTAAGAAAACTAAAAACGCAATCCCTATTTGGGAGAATGATGAAATTATATCCATATCTTTTATAAAACCAAAAAGTGCCGGGCCAATAATAAAACCTGAAAGAACATAGGCAAACAAAGGGGGCTGTTTAATCAATCTAGAAAATGAAGCCATAATTGCACATAAAATAATTATCATTCCGATTTCAATTAATAAGAACTCTTGCTTTGGAACATTGCTCAGAAAATTATTAGAAATAGCTAAAAAAGATGTGTAAATGTCACTCATCAAAAATAAAAATGAACTTATTTTATAAATCTATGTTTAATTTTCATCGCTCATTAAAGAAAATAACTTTGAAAAAATACTTTCATTTTTTTGTTCTTTTATTGCACTTGGGCCTATAATCTTAATTGCAATTTCATTATATTTTCTAGAAACTTTGCTTTTAGGATGTGTATGTACTACTGCGTCTCTTTTATTCAATGCTTTTTTTACAGAAACATCTTCAGGAACAACTCCAATAATTTGAGTTTCAAGCATGGATTTTATAGATTGTAATGACATTTCATAATTTTGATCTCTATGTCTGGTAACAATAACTCCTTTAATGTCTTTTTTCATTTCTCTAGCAACTTTAACTGCTTTTAAAGCATCTGTAACGGAGGGCATTTCTGGATTTGTTACTATAATTATTTCCTCTCCTGCCTCGAGCGTAGCCATGGCTTCTTCTGAAAATCCTGCTGCAGAGTCAAGTATAATAAAATCAGCTCTATCTTTTAGTTGTTTTATGACTAAGGGTATTCTTTTAGTGTTAAATTTAGTAATTTCTTTAATAGAAAGAGAAGATGGAACAATCTTAGTACCTGACGAATGTTCATAAATAGCTTCACTTATATCTGCTTTGCCTTTTAAAACATGGTTTAAAGTAACTGGAACAATTGGTGCGCCAAGGTGAATTCCGATATTAGGAGTATTCAAATTAGCATCCACTATAATCACTTCTTTATTCAGTTTGTTCAATGCAGCTCCAAGATTAATTGCGGTAGTTGTTTTACCAACTCCGCCTTTACCGGAGATAATTGCGATAATTCTGCCCATTTTAGACAGAGAGAAATTGTTTGGTCTCACTTATAAACCTTTCGAGTATATCGGCATACTCCTTTAACTTATCCATATTAATATCTGTAATGCCATTGATTTCTATTATTTTTAAGTTTACATTTTTTCTAAACTCGCCTTCACGGGTTTTTTTAGTATCGGGTATTCTTTTGAAAAAAATATAAAGTGGGATTGTTTCTTGGAGTGCTTTTTGTTTTTTAAAATAAAGTTTCAGAAATTCAATTTTCTGTTTTGGAGACTCGGGCATTTGCTTGAGTACACCATCTTCAAAAGCTTTCAGAATAATAGCATCAAAACTAATATCCATCATGCTTTTCCATCTAGCTAATAAATTAAGAATTACATCACATGTTTTTGTGTATTTCATGCTGACATACAGTAAATGGTCCGCGCTAGTTTTTTCTTTAAGTATATCAGTTATCATAATCTTTCTCCACTACAATCAATCGAACTTTTTTAAAGTAAGGGGTGTATTTATATCTTGCGTTTTTTGCTCAAATTTGGCTAAAAGAGTATCTAATATCTTTATGCTTTCGGCAACTCCCTTTTCAGTCAGGATTCTGCAGTTTTCCCTACCAAAAATCACTAATTTTTCACCCTTTACAAACTCTAAACGTGCTTCTTTATGTTTTTTGGCAAACAAAAGCACCTTTTTTAACTCCTCAATTTCATTTTTCTTTAATATTTTTTTGCCAATTTTATCAAAAAATAATTTAGCCCTTTCATCTTTTCCACTAGGCATGTCTTTTGTGTTTAATTTTAGATATAGAGTAGAATCTATGATGTAAGTTGCAGCTTTTTGTAGTTCAATAAGGCATTTAGATAAAACTCTCTTGTCATCCATTATTTTCATAGTAACTTCCAAAAGATACTGAGCAATTTTCAAATGTCTTTTGGCTTCGTAAACAGATTGTATAAATTTAATCTGCATCTTACTTAAGTTCAATAATTGCTAGTGCGATGTCGCCATCATTCTTCTTTAAGAAATCAATTACTGCTTCATGTGATTTACCTGTCTTGTCCATCACCATCTTTACGTCTTCATCATTAAATTTTTCTTCAGCATCTGCAGCTTCAATATGTTCTGGTCCGGAAATTTGATAGGAAACATTTCCTTGCATTGAAATCTTAATTACAGAAGGTTCATCTAAAATTATTTTTTTATCGGCACATTCAATAATAACTCTTTGAGCATTGATTTCAGTCTGAGCTATGCCCATCTTTTTCATCATGCCTTGCATTTGTTTAGGATTAATATTGCCGAACATATTTTTTAGAGAAGTTATATCTTTTTAAGGGTTTTGATTTGAATTTTTCTGCGATAGGTTTATAAAATTCTATTTGTACAAAAAGCCATGGGTGAAGAAAGTTCTAAGGAATTGTTAACTAAAAAAATACCTATTGTCTTTAAAGAAAAAAAAGACGGGAAGATTTTTCCAGACGATTATAAAAATGATGTGATGTATTGGGGGAATAACTCCAAAAAAGATTTACACTCTTGTTTTAAAGACGGAACTGCAAAAATGTTCACTCTAGACTTAGATTTTGGAGATTCTTGTAGTTTAAGATGTCCCCATTGTTTTAGAAGAGACGATCGTTTTGATAAAGTTTCTTTAGGCAAAACATTAACTGATGAGGAAATTTATGACTATATCAAACAAGCAAAAAAATTGGGACTTAAAGCAATTAAGATTCTAGGAAGAGGAGAGCCATTTCAAAATAAAAAGTTTTTGAAATTTTTAAGAGACATGACTAACCTAGGAATCGGCGTAGGTGTCTTTACTAAAGGCCATGTTCTGGGAAGTGATTCTCTAGCAAAAGCATATAATTCAGAGTACGGAATAGAGACGAGCGAAGAATTAATACGGGAATTAAAGAAACTGAAAGTAAGTATTTTTTTAGGATTCAACTCATTTAATAGAAAAACTCAGGAAGCTTATGTTGGATTAGACAAAAGTCCTATAAAAAATTACGTCGAACTTAGAAATATGGCCTTAATTCTTTTGGCAAAAAACGGATTTAACGAATATAAGAAAGGCAAACCGACTAGGCTTTGTCTATGTGCTGCACCAATTAAACCGGAGAGTATAAATGATTTCATTGAAATTTATCAGTGGGGAAGACTGCGAAATATGTATGTTTTAACTTGCCCTACTACTGTGAGTGGAAAAGGGATTGATGAATTTAAGAGAGCAGTAAAAACATATCACAACGTAAAAGAAGGAAAATCTGATCAGGAAAAATATCTGGCAGATTTAGAAAATTTATATACAAAAGTATATGTTTGGGCTATTAAGACAAACTTAATTCCTCTAAAAAAGTTTAAGGAAGAAGGCGTTTCGCTTTATCCTGGCTGTTATCCTTGTAATCAAACTGCTTCTGGATTTTTTCTAAATCTTTCGGGACAAGTCGTTCAGTGTCCGGGTAGGGCAACAGGGAATGCATTATTCGCCAAAGATATTAGAGAATACAAAAATCTGAAGGATCTGTGGGTTAGTTGTCTAAATTATAAGCGGGCAAAGTATTCTAAGAAATTTAATTTTCATTGTGCTGCTAGGGATGGTTACAGTCTTCCTGCAAATTTCTATTCGAATATAGAGAAAAAAATTTTCAAAGAGTTAAAGTAACTAGGTATCTGTAAAGAATCTAATTTTAAGCAGCACTTATTGGAAATAAGAACTTCAAAGAGATTACAAATAAAATTACTGCAATAATCATCACAATAACTGCTGAAGGGCTAAACTTAATCTTAGAGTCATATTCCTCTTTAAACCTAGTAAGTCCTCCGCCGAAACCTGTTGGAAGCATATTTTCTTGTGCCATAAATTATAGAATAATTAGGTATTTATAAAGATTTAGAATTAGTAATTTTCCCCTAATACTTCGTAATATGCTTGTGGATGCTTACATGCCGGGCAAAGATCTGGGGCTTCTGTTCCTTCATGAACATATCCGCAATTTCGACATTTCCATTTTACTTTTTTATCTTTCTTGAAAACTTTTTTATTAGTAACATTATCTAACAATTTTCTATATCTCTTCTCATGTTGCACTTCAACTTCTGCAATTTCTTTAAAAGCTTTAGCGACTAAATCAAATCCTTCCTGTTTAGCGACTTTTTCAAATTCTGGATAAAGAGCGCTCCATTCTTCTTTTTCTCCATTAGCTGCAGCCAATAAATTTTCAGCAGTTTTTCCAATTTTTCCAGCAGGGTAA
>CAYYKU010000038.1:0-6922 GCA_964440825.1 Candidatus Woesearchaeota archaeon | reverse complement strand
AAATGATAAATGCACCCAAAATAATAAGAAATATAATCATTGCTAGTTTATTTCCACTAATTCCGTTAGATGAATTATCTCTTACGTTGTCCTTCTTGCTATGAATTTTATTAGTTGCCATTAACAATTACTAACCTCTTTTGTGCATTGACAACTATCGCAAGCCCCAAGCCCACCCCAGCTTTCATGCAAGCATTGACAATTTTGCATTTTATCGCATCCTTTAACGGTATTTGTATAAGTTTCCGTATGCGTCCCACAAACAGCTTGTTTTGCTTGAGAATTTGAAAATATATAGATTCCAGCAATAACTAATAGAATTATTATAATAACTAAAGCAATCCAACCGCCAGAACTATGCTTTTCTTCTCTCATGTATGTGTGCGTGAAAAGGTATTAATAAATCTTTCGTTCACCTATAAATGAAGGGTGAAAAAATGAGGGTAAGATACGTCAATATTTCTATTACAGAAGAACTTGCTAAAAAAATAGATGAGTATATTGAGAAATCTAAAGAAGGCTATCGCTCAAGAGCCGAGTTCCTATCTGAATCAGCTAGATTAAGACTTGGAATTGCGAAACTAAAAAAGGGATAAGAGAAACTACAAGATTACTTAATGCTTCTGCACCTACGATTATGAGAATACTGAAGAGATACGGCAAGAACGAATCTTGAGGTTTATTGCAATCATTTTAAAAAAAGATAATAATCAATCAAGATAAAAGTTTCGATTCACGAATCTTTTCTACAATCTGTTTCCCATAATCTGTAATAACAAATATCTTCCCTTTTTTTATTTCTAACGTAAGACATTTTATCATCTTTTTGTCTTCAAGCTCAGATAGAGCTCGGCTTATGTGTGTTTTATTTATCTCTAATTCTTTACTAAGCTTTGAGGGAGTCTTCGGTTCACTTAATTCGTTCAAAACTTTGTATCTATAAGTGCTTGATATGATAAAACTAATATCCGCCCAGTTAGTTACCTTTTCCATACGCTAAAGATACCAAAAGGCTTAAATAGGATATTTACCAGATAGTTACCATGAGACGAAACGGTTTGTGTATACTTATTCTTATGATATTCTTCAGTTCTTTTATAGCTAATGTCTCGGCACTATTGATTACTTCTATCCAATGCCAGCCAGGCAGTATAGATGTTCAAGTAAAAAATGACGGTAGTGCCTCTGAAGCTTTTACTTATGGAATTCAATGTAATACGATAACTCAATTATATAATCCCTCAACCGTCAGTATCCCCCTAGGAGAAACAAAAATAATTTCTATTCCGATATCAGGCTATAATGATGTTTGCAAGGTTACGGTATCTGATTGGAATTATCCAAGTAAATATTTTGCAACCTCGGAGGTAACTTGCAAGGGTGTTGATGTTTCGGTTTCCGCACCAGCACAGTGCCAGGAGGGAAAACAAACATGTAGTTATGATAATATTGGATTACCCGTTATAAAGGAGTGCCAAGAAGGCAAACAAGAAATAGTACAAACGTGCTATTCTTCACAAGTATGTGATTCAAACGGCTATTCTCTTTTTTGTAGAGGTAAAACTCCAGATAATAATTCACAAAATAATAATACTTCCATTGTTATGGTAGTTATTCTGGTGGTTATTGTGTTTGCATTAATATTAATGAGGAGAAAGAAGAAATGAAAAAAGAAAAATCAAATAGTCGTCTTGGGTATATTCTAGGTGGAGTCACGATAGTAGTTCTGCTAGTGATAATGTTTTCCTTAAGCTATCATTCTAGTAAACAAGAACAATCAAAAGTATCATCTGTTGAAATAATAGATATAACAAGCACTAATCCTTCGCAATATGAACTTACGGATTGTCAAACTTGTCTCAGGGAAGGCTCAGAAGCAAATTGTTTAGCAGGTTCTCTGAAGATTACATTTAGAATAAACTCCAATGCTCCCTCTAATGAGGCGATGGGCTATTATTATACCACTAGAGGTGTGGTTTATCCTTCGTCAGGTACTTCGAGTGGCTATTCTGGAGTAAACATAATTAACTACGCGTTTAGAGACTATAGGCTGGTAAGTCAAATATACAATGTTTGTGTTCCGACAACCTCTGGAAATATTTGTAGTAATGATTACACATATTATAGACCTTGTTAAAATAGAACTTCTATCTAACTCATTCCAATAATTTTCTCTAATTCTGGCTTGAAATCTAGTAATTTGCGAGACTTGATAACATAACCTAAATTGTTTGGAATACTTGTTAGGGAAACTGATTTTTGCGTAGTAGGAACCTCTATAATTTCGACTCCTCCCTCGGCAGTGTATTGCGGTCCTCCCCATAGTATTCCTAAGAACTTAATTCTATTACCTATGTTCGTAGTGCCCCTCCCATCAGAATACATGCCCAAGTTTAACAAAAAGATTGGTGAGCCGCTTGAACCAGGAAAACATGCAGCATCAACTAAAAACTCGGGTTTGCCATTATGTTCAAGGTTTATGGGTGTTGCGGTTATTCCCTGACGAACTATTGGGACATTATTTACAGAATCCCAGATGCCATTGGGATATCCTATCATAGTTATCTCTTCTATCGATGTGAAATTCTTTTCCTCGTCCAGAGAAGGAATCAGGTCTTCTGTAATTGAAATAAAAAAAGGCATTTTACCTTGTTTCATAATCTCATTAAGAGTTGGAGCAATAGGGAATATACACAAATCAATTTGCTCTGGGTGTGAAATCCAATATTTCTCAAAATTATTTATCTCAACAACAAAATTCTCGCCGATTTTCCAATCTCCCTCCTTATTCTTTAATT
The DNA here is from genome assembly GCA_964440825.1 of Candidatus Woesearchaeota archaeon. Classification (GTDB taxonomy): domain Archaea; phylum Nanobdellota; class Nanobdellia; order Pacearchaeales; family GW2011-AR1; genus CABMGO01. The sequence continues at coordinate 4,124 of CAYYKU010000038.1, read as the reverse complement.
TAAAGATAATCCGTCCTTTTTCTGCTCCCCTAACCACATGCTTGTTTGTTATTATTACAGGCACTCTATTTTCTCCAATTCTAAATTCAAAAAAGAATCCAGTCCCAGTTCCCAAATTAGTTTCAATTCTAATGGTATTATGTATTAACTGGTTGGTTAGAGATAGCATATATCTCTCAGGCTAAAAGCTCTTATAAATTTTTGGTAGAGAATTATAATTACCTGGGATTAGTAAAATGTTAAGATTTATAAAGAGGGTAGACTGGATATTATTAATACAAATATTAGAGGATACTGCCCTTAGGGGCAAGCTCCTCTTCCTTATGCTTATAATGAAAGTAATTATCTTTAACGACAAGAATAACTTCGAAGGCTCTCTTAATATAATAAATAATACCTATGGCAAGGGCAATAGAAGATTTTGGGATTTTGACAAATGTATTCAATTTATGTTTCAAAAATTAAAAGGACTTGAGGGGTTTAAAGATAAAGAACTAGAATTGGTTAAGATTTATCTTTACACTGGAAAGTATAATTCTGAAGTAGTTTCTAATTTCTCTTGGCAATGTATGCAAAAAGTTAAGGAATTAAGAGAGATGGTTAAAAAAGAAGAGAGTCTACTAAAAGATTTAGAAAGGCAAAATATTGACTCTGCAATTTTAAGTAAAATAAAATCTCATGTAAAGTCCGTAAAGGAAACCTTTGAAAAAAAAATAAATGAATATTTGGGAAAAATTGACAAACAAAAAAGAAACTTTAGTGGGCAAAAGATTTTCTTTGAGAAGTTGGACAAAAATCCATTAATAGAATTAAGAACAACTCCCCTAAAACAAGCCGATGGAGAAATTTACCAAAAGGGAGTTGATGGAAAAATTGTGACCGACTTAGTAAACTTGGCTCATATGAGGGCATATGACGTTGCGCTTTTGCTGGGAGGAGATACGGATATTATTGAAGCCATCAAATTAGTTCGTCAAAATTTATCAAAAACAGTTGTGGTGGTTGCATGCTATAACCATGGAGAGTCTGGTCAAACAAATATATCGGATGTAAAAGACAAATGTGACTTCTTTATTAATCTGCATGAATGCAAGAAAGAGCTTTTTGATATGTCCGAACCGCTAAGAAAGAAAGAAGATAAATAACGTAGACCTGATTCTTTTCGTAAATGTTTACTCCTAATCTCCTCACAGCGACTGAATTATTAAATAAATACTTTTAAAAACTGACAACCTATTCTTTACTTGGAGACTCCAAATCTCCTTGTTGAGACAATAAACAATAGTTTATAGCCACGACAAAATCATTGAGCCCATAGCTTAGCCTGGTAGAGCACCGCTCTTATATGAGTTTGTTTCGTTAGAAACAGAATTTCCTCGGAAATCTAAGGAAGGCGGGGGTCCCAAGTTCAAATCTTGGTGGGCTCATTTTTATTCTAAACATTAATAAGTCCTTTAAATTTTACCCCAATATGCAAAAACTAGTTTTCGAAAAACCACTATTAAAAGGAATAATTAAATCTAGGCCGAATAGGTTTATTTTCAACGTTCTAATTAATGGAATAGTGGAAAAATGCCACTGTCCATCAACTGGGCAAATAGCAAGTATTTCTTTTGATGAAATTCCTTGCCTTCTTTCCGAATCAGATAATAAAGATCGAAAAACAAAATATACTGTAGAAGCAATTTCACTAGATAAAAAAAATTATATTGGTATTAATCAAACAAAAGCAAATCACTACGTTGAATTTTTTATTAAAACGGGACAATTGAGCAAAATATTTACAAAAGTAAATGAAATAAAAAGAGAAGTAAAATTTGCAAATTCTAGAATAGATTTTAAAATAAATGATAAAGACTATTTAGAAGTTAAAACACCGTTAAAGGATATTCCTTCAGAAAATCATCCAAATTATCTAAAACGGAAAACAGAGTTCATTAGTTTTGACAGGCTAATAAAACATTTTACAGATATCTCAAAAAGTATCAATAAAGGTTCAAGAGCTATTTTTCTAATGTGTTATATTTACGATGCAAAAAGATTTTCGATTCCAAAAGAAAATAAAAACGAGGAAATAGTAACTGCTGCTAAAAAAGCAACTTTAGCCGGGGTTGAAAATTGGCAAATAAATCTTAAAATAGATTCTGAAGGAGTTTCTTTATTAGACTATTTTAAGTTAAACTTATTTTAGTATTTTTTATCATATAAATTTTTATAAACCCTAAATATTCACCAAATCTATGGTACTTAACCCTAAAATATTTCCGAAGAGAATCTCTCAAGAAATAGGGACTGTGGCGAAGCAAGTGCATACGGAGCAATTAGTGGTTTTACAGAAAGTCTCTTCGCAAAAGCACAATTACAGACACGAAGCCTTGTTCAAAGACGAGGTTATCTCAGATTTAGGTAAACTTGAAGAAATCATGGCTCAAGAAGATAAACCCTATTGGGCAATTCACGAGCTTAGAGCAGCAATGGGTGTGAAAGAAGATGATTTGACTCAAACATTATATGTTAACAACTTAGTAAATTATTTACATGACGAAAGAGTTATTATTACTGGAGGGTCCAATTATCCAGATAAATATACTTTGGCTAATGTAAACCCTCGCGGCTGTATACGTTTTGGATGTTTAAGGGCCTAAGTTTACTCTACAAAATCTTAAAAACTACCTTTTTATCATATTTTCATGTTAGTCGGAATTGTGGGAAAACCCTCATGCGGAAAATCAACATTTTTCAAGGCAGCAACGCTTATGGATGTTTTAATCGCAGCCTATCCATTCGCGACAATCAAACCGAATACAGGTATTGGTTACGTTAGAGTTAAATGTCTATGTAAAGAATTTAATACAAAATGTAATCCCAGAACTGGAAGTTGTAATGGGGAATTACGTTTTGTTCCAGTTGAACTTATGGATGTTGCAGGATTAGTTGAAGGCGCCTCTGAAGGAAGAGGACTAGGGAATCAATTTCTTAATGATTTATCTAGAGCAGATGCCTTTGTTCATATCGTAGATGTTTCTGCAACAACTGACGCAGAAGGAAAAGAGTGCACGCCAGATAAAGGAAATCCTATCAAAGATATTGCAATGCTTGAAAACGAATTGGACTTGTGGTATTTAGGGATTCTAAACAAAGTTTGGGGACCTTTAATAAGAAAACTTGCAATTGAAAAAACTGACTTAGCAAAAGCAGTTTCAAAACAATTTTCTGGTTTAAACGTAACAGAAGATGACGTAAAAGCAACAATTAGGAAATTGAATTTTGATCCTGAAAAAGCAACTTCCTGGACAAACGAAGATTTGAGAAAATTTGCACATGAAATAAGGCATTCAACAAAGCCAATGATTATTGCCGCAAATAAAATTGATAAACCAAGCGGAATTGATTGGTATAATAAAATTAAAGCAGAATTCCCTTCGTTATTAATCGTCCCATGTTCTTCAGACTCAGAACTTTCTTTAAGACAAGCAGCAAAAGCAGGGATGATTGATTATATTCCTGGAGAAAAAGATTTTAAATTACATGAAGAGAAATTGAATGAAAAGCAAAAAGGGGCTTTGAAATCCATTAAAGAAAATGTTTTGATAAAATACGAATTCGGAACAGGTGTTCAAGAAATTTTAGATCAAGCAGTTTTCAAACTTTTGAAATACATCGCAGTTTTTCCAGCAGGCGCGCATAAATTAGCAGATAGTAAGGGGAATATTTTGCCAGATTGCTTTTTGGTTCCATCTGGAACAACTGCACTTGATTTTGCATTCAAATTACACACTGATATTGGTAATGGTTTTGTTAAAGCAATTAACGCAAAATCAAAACAAGCAGTAGGCAAAGATTATGTTTTACAACATCGCGATGGGATTGAAATCATAACAAGATAAATCCTAGTCAATCAGTTTAAAAATACTCTTTATGTAATAAAACTAAGAGGGTAAAATGAATTATAAAATTGCACAAATAAAATTATTTTTTAATAGGTTTTTTGGAAGAATCTTAGATTTTTTTGATGCAGTGAGCTTCAATACAAGGAGAACTGTTAATTCAGTAAAGAATCATGAAAGGGCACAAGTTGCTAGATATCACCTAAAAAGAGCGAGTAAAAAGATTGTTTCAACAAC
>CAYYKU010000037.1:0-7675 GCA_964440825.1 Candidatus Woesearchaeota archaeon | reverse complement strand
AAAAAAACTTACAAGTGCTCCAGTTAAAGAAGCTCCTGAAAAAAAAGTTATTAATTTCAAATATACTTCTTTAAATTCTGGAAGTGCTAGTGTAATTGCTTTAAAGAAAGAAGATAAAGCCAAATTCCTTAAAGAACTTAGTTTGTCTGAGTCTAGCCTTAAGAAAGTAAATAATACTAAAGGAACTAATCAAGATATAACGCCTAATCTTTTAGCAATAATCTCTACAAAAATATTTGGAAGATTAACTACTAAATATTTAGATAATTTTTCTGATTTGAAAAAAGATTTGCAAGAATCAAATTCTCGTTTTCTTCTTCCAACTTATTTATCTATTGCTTTGTTTATTAGTTTATTTTTATTTTTATTGAGTATTGTTGTAATGGGTGTTATTGCAATTTCAGGAGTTTCTGTGCTTAGTTATTTCTGGGTTCCGTTGCTAATTTTACTCGTTTTACCTACTGGTTTTTATTTGATGCCTACATTAAGTAAATCTGCGGTCGATAAAGAAATTACAAATGAGTTGCCTTTCGCAGTTATTTATATGTCTGCAATAGCTGGCTCTAATATTGAACCTACAAAAATATTCAAAGTAATTTCTCAATCTTCCGAATATAAAAATATTGGTATAGAAATGAAAAAAATTATTGCACAGGTTGAAGTTTATGGCTATGATCTTGTAACTGCTTTGAAAAATGTTGCGAAAGTTACTATCAACCTAAGATTTTCTGAATTATTAAATGGGATGGCTACAAATATTTCTTCTGGTTCTTCTTTGAAAAATTATCTGGATAAAAAAGCAGAAAATCTCTTGATGGATTATAAGTTAGAGAGAAATAGGTACAATGAAGTTGCTGCAACATTTATGGATGTCTATATTAGCGTTTTAATTACGGCACCTCTAATCTTAGTTATGTTAGTCGTTATTATGGATTTAACTAGTCTTAAACTCGGGAATTTGTCTACAGAGTCTTTGTTAATTATTTCAATAAGTCTTGTTGCATTAGTTAACGTATTCTTTTTAATCTTCCTTCAAATTAAACAACCTAAAGTATAATGGAACTTCAAGATAGAAACAAATTAATAGGGATGGGCATTGGAGCTCTTTTAATCACATTAGATTTTATTTTTTTATTTAATAATAATCGTAACTTAATGTATTTTTTAGGAGTTATTATTGTTTTGATAACTTTGCTTCCTTTTGTTATTAGTGTTACTCTTGCTTCAAAAGAACAAAAGGAAAAAGAATCTCGTTTCTTAGAGTTTACTCGTGATTTAGTTGAGAATGTTCGTTCTGGAACTCCTATTGGTAAAGCAATTATTAATTTGAAAACAAGAGATTATGGTACTTTAACTCCTCATGTTCAAAAATTAATTAATCAACTTTCTTTAGGAATCCCTCTTTCAGACGGATTAATTAATTTTGCAAAAGATAGTAAAAGTAAGGTAATTTCTAGGGCGGTTGGGTTGATTTCTGAAGCTGAAAGATCTGGTGGGGAGATTGAAACTATTCTAGTTTCCGTAGCCAATTCTATTAATCAAATAGAGCAATTGAAGAAAGAACAAAAGTCGGCAGTTTATAGTTTAGTTGTGCAAGGGTATATTATTTTCTTTGTTTTCATAATCATTGTTCTAGTTTTACAATATTATATTATTCCGATGACTGGCGGACTTGGAGATATAAATGATTTTAATACACAGGTTGCTGCTGCAGAACCTAAAGACCTTGGTGGAGCATTATTATCTTTACTTATTGTTCAATCTTTTTTTGCCGGAATTGTTATTGGTAAGATTTCTGAAGGAAATGTTTTTGATGGTATAAAACATTCATTTATTTTAGTTAGCATTACTCTTTTAATTAGTCTTGGTGCTAAAGTTATCTTGGGTTAGTTTGATAATCTTTATAAAGTTGTTAAGCAAGATAATTTAATGAATGTATTTTTCGGAAGAGGTAGGAAAGAATCTTTACAGTTTATAAGTTCTAAAAAAGCTGTTAGTGAAGTTATTGCAGTTGTTTTTCTTATTGCACTTTCCATGCTTCTTGCTAGTCTTCTCTTTGTTTGGGCTAGAGGTTTTCTTGCTGAGCAGATAGAATTAAATGGAAAGCCAATAGAGGAAGTTTGTAAGGAAGTTTTCTTCGATGTTGGTGGAGAATATGTAAAGGACAGTAGTACTGGTGCTGGGAATTTTAGCTTGCAGGTTGTAAATAGGGGAAATGCTGATATTCGAGGTTTTGATATTAAATTTTTGAAAGAAAAGGAAAGTGCCCTTGTTCGTTATACTTTTGATACATGGGTTGGAGAATCTAGCGATGTTCAGGTTGTTCCCATAGAGGTCGGAGTTATAGACATAGTTATGTATCCTGTGTTAGTAGGGTCTGTAACTGGTAAGAAAGTTGAGAAACCTGTAAGTTGTATTTATTCTGGTAAAACTATTCGTTTAGCTAGGATGGAGGTCGTATGAGCAAATATTTAAAAGCAATAGTATCTAAGAAATATTATATGAATAGTAAAAAAGGATTGAGTGATGTAGTAAATAGCGTATTGATGGTGATGCTTACATTAGTTGTCGTTGGTTTGATAACTGTTTTTGTTTTTAATTTCATAAATTCAAATACTATTTCTTTGTCTGATGTCGATTTGAGTTTAAAAAAAGTCGAGGCATATTATAATAATGCTCCTATTACTTCAATGGTTATAAATGCACAAGAATTTACTGAAACTACATATGTTAGTGTGGAAAGGGGTAGCGATAAAACTAATTTGACTGGTTTAAAATTTGTTTTTTCGGTTGATGGAAATTCTTACGAATGTATAAGAAGAAATGTTCCTAACACTTTGGAGACAACTGTTTATGCTTTTAAGTCTAGTATCTTTAATGCTATCCCTAAGAAAGTAGAAGTAGTGCCTATTGTGAATTTAGGCAAGGGAGAAAGAATTGCTAGATCTGGATTTCCTGCATTTTCTGTTTCTGAGACTGGAAAAGAATTTGGTGAAAGATTTAATGAATGTGGAGGATTCTGTTGTGGTGCAAATCCTGATTTACCAGGTAACCCTGACTTGCCAACTGTCTAATGAAAAAGTTATTTGCTTTTATTTTTGTAGTTGTATTATTAATTTCATTTGCATATTCCTTACCTGAACCACCGCCAGTTCCTGGAATGACAAATACTAATTCTTCCAATACTTACTCTTCTGGAGTTTCGGGTAGTACTTCTCCTGCTCAAAGTACTTCTTCATATAGTACTCAATCTTATTCGGATAATCAGGGTTTTTTTGGCGGTATTGGTACTATGTTATTGGTTGGCGGTTCTTTTTCATGGTTTAGATTTTTTTTACTTTTTGGAGTTTTTATTATGATTTTATTTGCAATAATTTATTTGAACATGCAAAGAAAAAAATCTTTATTAAATAATCCACAAATAGCTAATCTTACAATAAATAAGACTAGGATAGCTAATAATGAAGAAAAAAAATAAGTTTTTTAGATATGGGACTATTTTTCTAGTAGTTATTATTTTACTTATTCTTGTTGGATTTTATTTTAAAGGAATTACTGGAAATGTTGCTCTTGCTAATTATTTAGACACTAATTATTCTGCGCCTTATAATTTATCTGATCCTAATGATTATTTTTTTAAAATCTCTTCTGATTCTTTAGTTGCTGTTGATGATGTTGTTAATCTGAGTGTAAATGTGTCTATGGATGGAGGATATATTTATCAGAAAGGTTATGTATTTAATCAAAGAACTCATAGTTGGGAAGTTTTTAATTTTAATCAAACGCCTGTAGATAATTCTTATTGGATAAAAGATTTTGCTTCTCAAGATTTAGTAATAAATGTTTCAAATAGGGTTGTTAATAGTAGTGAGACTTATGTTGTTGCTTATGCTTGCTATAGGCAAAATGGTCAATGGAAATGTGGATGTCAATCTGCTGATGAAACTAATTGTAAAAGATGGATGTTGCATACATTCAATATTACTAATATTACTATTTCTCCAGATATTAATTGTACTGATGATGCAAATTGTACAATGACTCATGGAACTTGCGATCTTGTTAGGAAGGTTTGTGTAAGTGAAGGGGTTGTTGTTGAGGGGATTTGTTCTTCTAATGTTGGTATTGGACAAAATAAATTCTTTTTTGATGGTGATGGTAGTGAAAGTAATCCGTTCGGAATATGTAGTTGTGAACAGTTGCAAAATGTAGGTAATAGTTCTGAGACTTTAAATAAAAATTATATATTGACTAGAAATATTAATTGTGTTAATACTTCAGTTCCAGGTGCAAGTATTTGGGATGCTAGTGGATTTAAACCAATTGGAAATATAACTGAGTACCCTTCGAGTCCAAGTGTTTCTTATCCCTTCATTGGAAATTTTAATGGGGCAGGATTTACTATTTCTAATTTAAATATAAATAAACCAGAAATATCATATGTTGGTTTATTTGGGTATTCTATTGGAAATATTTCTAATGTTAATCTTCTTGTTCAGAGTATTACTGGGTTCTTTTTTGTAGGAGGTTTAGTGGGGGTGAGTGATGGTCCTATTATCAACTCTCATGTAACTATTTCTAAAAATTTAATAGGAGAAGGCTCTTATGCTGGAGGTCTTGCAGGAGAAAGCGACCGTTCAATTGATAGTTCTTCTGCAACAATTTATGGCACTGTTTCGGCAAACTGGTATAATGGTGGTGGTTTAGTGGGGTCAAATCTTGGAGGGATACATGAAGGAGACACAATTCCCGGAGGAAATATCTATAACTCTTTTGTAATAATTAAGTCTGGTGGGGAAGTGTTAGCAGAAAGAGGTGCTGGCGGCTTAGTAGGGTATAGTGGGTACTCTGCAGAAATCCTTAATTCTTCTGTAATGGCTGAAGCAGGAAGTAGGATAATGGTGTCTACTGATTATGCTGGAGGATTCTTAGGTTCTTCAAGTGATGACACAATAGTCTCTAACTCCTCTGCAACAATTTATGGCACTGTTTCAGCAAATACAAGTGCTGGAGGGTTTATTGGAAGAAATTATGGAATAATTTTTAATTCTTCTGCAACAATTTTAGGCACCGTTTCAGTAAATTGGGATTATGCAGGAGGTTTTTGCGGAATTAATGATTTTGAAATTTCTGATTCTTACTCCGTTGTTTCTGGCAATATAAGTGTACCTGGTAGTAGTGCGGGCGGTTTTACCGGTATAAATTATGGTGGTTCAATTTCTAATTCCTATTCAATAATTTCTAGTAATGTTAATGCCAATAGTGAAGCTGGAGGTTTTGTAGGGTATCAATATGAGGGAACAATCTCTAACTCCTACGTAACAGTTAATACTCAGAGTATTATCTCTGGTAATGATAATCTTGGAGGTCTAGTAGGTTATAACTATGGTACTATTTCTAATTCTTCGGCAATAATTTTTGGAAATATTTCGGCGCAAGGTTGGTGGGCTGGCGGTTTAGCAGGGTATGATGACTATGGTGAGATTTCAAATTCTTATAGTAATGTTGAAGGTATAATTTCGGCAGGCCATCATGCGGGTGGTTTTGTAGGTTCTTCCTCTTTGGACTATATTAGTGACTCTTACTCAATTGTCTCAGGTAAAATAATCGCAGCAGACCATGCAGGTGGTTTTGTAGGATACAATAATTTTGGTGTATTTTCTAATTTATATGTAACTGGAAATGCGGATATTTCAGGAGATTCTTTTGAAGGAGGATTTGCAGGAGGTACAAATAAGGAAGCAACTAACTGCTATTGGAATAATGAAACTATAATCATTGGCGGTGGGTGCGGAGTAGGTACTTGTACTGGTGTAACTGGTAGAAATACTACTCAAATGAAAACACAATCAAGTTATAATGCTGCTTGGAGTTTTAGTAATGTTTGGGCAATAGATGTTGCGGGCTTTAAGAACAACGGATATCCTTATTTGAGATGGCAAGTACTCTAATAATCTTTAAATAGTACTTTTCTTTGTTTGAAGGATGGTTAAAAAGAGGAATAATTTTAGTTTTGGTAAAACTTTCTTAATTGTTTCTTTAATAATTATTTTACTTATTCTTGTTGGATTTTATTTTAAAGGAATTACTGGAAATGCTGTTATTGCTAATTATAATCGTACTGCTTATGCTCCTCCTTATAATTTAACTAATTCAGAGGATCTTGTTTTTAAAATTTCTTCTGACTCTTTAGTTGCGGTTGACGATGTGGTTAATTTGAGCGTAAATGTTTCTTTAGAGGGCGGATATATTTATCAGAAAGGTTATGTGTTTAATCAGGGAACGCATAGCTGGGAAGTTTTTAATTTTAATCAGACACCTGTGGAGAATTCTTATTGGATAAAAGATTTTGCTTCTAAAGATTTAATAATAGATTTTTCAAATAGGGTTGTTAATAGTAGTGAGACATATATTGTTGCTTATGCTTGTCAGAAAGATTCAAATGGAAAATGGCAATGCGGATGCCAATCTGCTGAAGAAACAAATTGTAAAAGATGGATGTTGCATAAGTTTGATGTTACTAATATTACTAATTCTCTTGCAATTAGTTGTACTTCAGATGCTAATTGTTCAATGACTAATGGAACTTGCGATCCTGCTAGAAAATTTTGTGTAAGTGGTGCTTTATGTATTCCTGATTGTTCTTGTAATGCAACTACTGTTGTTGGAGATTTTTGTGATGATGGTTGTGACGGGAGTTGTTCAGGAGAACATGTTAGGGATGGGACTTCGAATTATCCTTTTGCAATTTCAACTTGTCAGACTATCTCTTCTTCTGCAAATTATATATTATTAGATAATATTTCTACTACTGCAACTTGTTTTAATATAAATACAAATAATGTCGTTTTAGACTTAAATGGTAAAAATGTTATAGGAGATAATAATGGTGCTGATTTTGGTTTTTATGCATCTGGAAGAAGAAATATAACTATTAAAAATGGAATTGTTAAGTTTTTTGGAAAGAATACTGGAAATGGGAGAGGTATTTATTTTTATAACACTAATTATTCTTCATTAGAAAATATTAATGTAAATTCTAATGATAGGGGTATTTTTCTTTATGCTTCTTCAAATAATAATTTAACAAACATAACTGAAAGTTTATGTTATTACGGAATTTATCTAGACTCAAATTCAAATTATAATCTTTTATCAAATATAAGTGCAGTTTCTAATAATAACGGGTTTTATTTTTATTCTAGTTCTAATAATCGTCTGATTAATGCCATTTCAACTGTTAATAATAATGGCCTTAGTTTAAGTTTAAATTCAGGCAATAATATTTTTTCAAATATTTCTTTAACAGTGGGAAATACAGGGATTTCAGTTTCTAATAGTCAGAGGAATTCTTTTTTTGATGTCTTTGTAACCTTGCAGAATTCTTTAGGAATATCTCTTGTAACTAGTGCAAATAATAATAATTTTTCAAATGTTGTTATAAATTCTAACCCGGGTATTGGATTACAGATTAGTTCTAGTTTTTACAATTTGTTTAATAATCTAGAAAGTTACAGTAATAGTGGTTTGGAAGTTAATTTAGTTTCTTCTAGTGGTGTAACTAATCTTTCTTATAATTCTTCTTATGGGCAGATTAAGTTTAAGCCTCTTACATCTAATATAGAAGGTAGCTTAAGGTTCGGAGAGGCACAAAATATTGAGATGGATAGTAGTC
>CAYYKU010000036.1:0-7820 GCA_964440825.1 Candidatus Woesearchaeota archaeon | reverse complement strand
GTGGTTCAAATCCCGCCCTCGCTATTACTTATCCTTTCCAAAGACATAGAATTTAGAACTTATTTCTACACTTCCATAGTTTTATAAATCATTTATCAATCGTAAGTTTAACGCTGAAAAGTACCTGAGGAGGTACCGAAGTGGTCAAACGGGGCAGACTCAAGATCTGCTGGCTTCAGCCTTCAGGGGTTCGAATCCTCTCCTCCTCATTTTCAAACATAATTAGAATTTCTTCTTCCTCTTTTTTAAAATAAAAAAATAAAAAACCCTCAAAAGAGGGCAAAATAAATTACTCTGTGAAATTAATTTCTTCCATTTCCAGCAGATTCTTCTAATTGCTCTTGGATTTGTTCTCTATCCTGTTCTTTAGAACCGTTTCCATCAAGAGATTCATTTCTTAATCTTTCTCTCTCTTGAATTGAAACTTCAGATCCAGAACTTCTAACTTCAGCTCTAATTTCTTGCATTCTTTCTTTTGCAAGCTCATTAGGACTCATGTTGTTTGATTTAGCTTCGTCCTTGAAATTATTCCAAGCTTTTCTAGCACCATCAACCATTTCTTCAGCATTTTCCTTAGCCTTTTCTATTCTAGCTTCGGCCTCTGCTTCACTTAAGTTTCCTTCTGCCATCAATCTTGTTTTTATTCTTTCTTCTCTTTCAGATTGAACTTCTTGCAAATGGCCTGTAACATTCTCAGCATGAGCAAATCTTTCTTGAAGTCTTACTCTCTGTTCTTCTGTTAAATCGGCATTATCAAGATGACTAGAAATTTTCATAAGTCTTTCTTGATGAGAAAGAATAGCTTGATCCATAGCAGCTAATCTTAAAGCACTAACACTAACATTATTTGCTTGTACTGATTCTCCTCGCTTGTTAACTCTTTCAATTAACTTTCCATATGCCTCAAGTGCTTTCTCAGCATTTTGAGTCCTGTTATGTAAAGTAGCGAATTCAGCTTGTTGTAGTCTCATCTGTGCAAGTTCCATTTCTTTTTCCATCTTTCTCTCTTGATTAAAGGTGAACCAAAGTCCAACTTCTTTCATAAAGACTGTTCCAGAACTAATATCAGATACGTTACTCAAATCGTCCGCGACTGGTGCGGAAATTAACATAGGGACATCAGAATCATTAGTATCTTCTGCCAAAGCAAAAGAAAAACTAAATAGCATTAAAAATAATGCAGCAAATCCTGTTATTATCGTTTTTGTTTTTGTTTTCATTTTTTAACCTCCTTTCATCAAATATACTTGTGATAAGGATAAAAAACACAACAAAAACACCTATTTAATATATCCTTGAAACAACATTGGAACAAGATGGAACAACTATTTCAATCTAATCTTGTTAGTATTCCCAATGGGAATCTTTTCAATTAAACCTCTAGATTCTAAATTTCTTACCATCCTAGAAAGTTTTGCCTTTGAAAAACCCATAATATCCTGAATATTCTTTTGCCACATTCCTTTCCCCTCTGCCTGTTTTAGCAATTGGATAACTTTCTTTTCTTCATCTAATAAATATTTATCTATTTCTTTCCTTTTATTTTTAGAATATTTAAATCCAAAAAAAAGCACCCCTAGAAAAACCATAGCTAACAGAAGATAAACCCATAAATAATTAAAATTATTATTTTTATCTTCCAAGCTCACAAAAAAAGAAAAAACATCACCCTTTGAGACATTTGTATAATTCCACACAAAACTAATTGTTCGACCATTGCTCAGAATTTGGTAACTTCTTGGAAAAACCATCCCCTCAGTTGCTATCACTCCCTCATCTAAATTTAACTTAACAACAAAAGAACCATAGTTCTCATTTGCCTCAATACGTTTAATAAAATAATAACCCTCATTAGTTTTATCTAACCCCACACTAGACACATAACTAGAAAGATTATTCTCCCTAACGACCAATTTATCGCTAACTTGATCGAATTTAATAGAATAATCATTGGCAAACACTCCTGAAATCAACATCATAAACGCAAAGACTGCTAAATACCTCATAAAAATACCAAGAATAAAAGATATATAAACCTTGTTTTATAGAGAAAAAGATGGTAGAATACTTAATTGGAATAGATGATGCGGGAAGAGGACCTGTAATTGGCCCAATGGCTTTAGCTGGCATAATAATTGAAAAAGACAAAGAAGAAGAATTGAAAGAATTGGGTGCAAAAGACTCAAAATTATTAGCTCCTGCAAAAAGAAGACACCTTGCAAGACAAATAAAAGCAACATATAGATATCACGTAGAGCAATCCTCTCCTAAAGAAATTGATGACTGTGACAATCTAAATAACTTAGAAGCTGTAAAGGCAGCAATGATAATCAACAAACTTGTAGAAGGAGTAATAGGAGAAATAGAAGCAATAATTGACTGTCCTTCAGTAAATACTACAGAATGGGCTGCTTATGTAAAAAAACTAGTAATAAACCAAAAAATAAAAATAAGAGCAGAACATAAAGCTGATTTTAATTACCCAATTGTTTCTGCAGCTTCAATAATTGCAAAAGAAACACGTGAAGAAGAAATTGACAGTTTAAGAAAAAAACTTAATGCAAAATTTGGTTCAGGTTACCCATCAGACCCTCAAACAATAGAATTCATAAAAATTAATTACAAAAATCCAAAATTTGAATCAATTATTAGACATTCATGGGAAACTGTAAAAAAATTACACGAAAAAGCAAACCAAAGAAAATTATAATTCTATTCTAAATATTTATTTAATAAAATGTTTATTATCAAAATTAACAGAGGCAACTAAGTCTGCAGAACAGTGTTGAGGAACTATCCATGAAGCCCCACCACTATTTTTAAGATAACTTTCTAATTCTCCCTCTCTAAAAAAATCAAGTGAAATCGGCAAATCTCGGCACCCTTGCCTTACATTAGAAACATAATCCACATAGTCTTTGCCCCATTTATCAATTGGCAATTGAATTGCAACATAAATGTATTTAAAAGCATCAAAGGCTCGCCTAATCAGATTAAAATCTTTTTCAGTTGCATTATCTATCAGTGCATAAATTCCTTTCATATAATTTTGCTAAAAAGTTGATTTATAAAGCTTTACATAAAAAATACCTCAATAATCTTTAAATACACCTTAAATTTATTAATAATAGTGATATGGGACATATAAAAAAACTAGTGATGCAAGGATTCAAATCTTTTGCAAGAAAAACGGAAATTCCATTTGAAAATGCAATGAATGTAATTGTAGGTCCAAATGGTTCCGGAAAATCAAATATTACAGATGCGCTTTGTTTCGTTCTTGGAAGAATGTCAATCAAATCAATCAGAGCCGCAAAAGCCGCAAATCTTCTTTTTGCAGGAACAAAAAATTACAAAGGCGTAACCGAAGCATTTGTAGAACTAATTTTTGATAACTCAGATGGTGCTTTCAGTATAAATTCAACTGAGGTTTCAATAAAAAGAGTTCTAAGGAGAAATGGTTTATCTATTTATAAGATAAACAATGAAACAAAAACTAGACAAGAACTTATAGAACTAATTGCCCAAGCCGGAATAGACCCCAACGGTGCAAATATCGTACTTCAGGGAAATATAACTGAACTTGTAAAAATGGGTCCAGAAGAAAGAAGAAAAGTTATTGAAGACGTTGCAGGAATTTCTGTTTACGAAACAAGAAAGACAAAGTCTATAGCAGAACTAGAAAAAGCAGAAGAGAGATTAAAGGAAGTTGCAGCAATTTTACGTGAAAAAAATGCCTATTTGAGAAACTTAGAAAAAGATAGGCAAGATGCATTAAACTATCAAAAAATTGAACAAACAATCAAGAAATGCAAAGCAACAATAATTTCTAAAACAATAAAAGAAAAAGAAAAAGAGCTTTGGTCAATTGAAAAAGTACTTGAAAGTCACAAAAAAGAAATAGAAGAAAGAAGAAGAAAAACAAAAGAAAGAGATACAGAAATAAGAACGCTACAAGAATCAATTGTAGAAATAAATAAGCAAATCCAATCCTCCACTGGGGAAGAAAATGAAACCCTCCATAGGGAAATTTCAGAGTTAAAGTCATTATTAGGCGCTGCATTTGCAAGAAGAGAAAACTTCGAAAACAGAATTGATCAAAATAGGGAAAGAGAAATCAACTTAAAAGAGAAGATAAAAGAACTTGAAGAAGAAGTACAAAAAATCCAAGTTACAAGCCCAGAAATAAAAAAACAACAGTCAGTTCTAAAAGAATTACAAGAAAAATTTGATATTTTAGAAAAACAAAGAAGATCCTTTTACATGATTAAATCTGACCTATCTACACTAGAAAATAGAAAAGAAGAAAAAAATAGATCAATAATTGGTTACAATAAAGAACTTGAAATTATTGAAAGAAACATAAATCAAATATTTTCCGAAATTAAATATGAAAAATCACTAACAGCTTTAGTTTCATTAAAAGAAAAGGCAATCAATGACACAAGAAACTTAAAAGAGAAAAAAATAGAAATTGAAAAGGAAATATTAGAATTAGAAAAAACAAATGCAGTTCTTTTTCAAATAGTTAACAGAGAAAAAAAACTAAAGGGAGACATTATAGGATTGGATGTTTGCCCTATGTGCAGAAATAAAATCACCGAAGAACATAGGTGTTATGTAGTTGATAATTCCAATAGTAAAATAAAAAATGCAGATGAAGAATCCAAAAAAAATGCTGAAAAAATAAAAGAGTTAACTGATGAAATAAACTCAATTCTAGAAAAAGTTTTACAAAATGAACAAAAACAAAAAGAAGTTGAAATGGATATCTTCAAAATACGAAGCACCGACGATAAAAAAGATAATATAAAGAGACTAGTATCATTAAAAATGGAAGCAGAAGAATCCCTAAAAGAAATAATGAAGAAAATTTTAGAAACAAAAGAAAAATTAGAAGAACTAAAAAATGTAGAAGAAAAGTATGATGAAGCTAGAATGAGAATAAATGATCTTTCATTATACAGTAAAGTAGATGTAGATACAAATGTAGCAATAAAACAAAGAGAGCTTGAAAGAATAAAAAATGAGATTAAAAATATAATCAGAGACACAGAAGAGACACAGAGAGAGCTTAAACTAATAACTGAAAAACAAAGTGAAAATGATAAGATTTTAGAGAAAAAAGAAAAAGAAGAACAAGAATTATATGAAAAATATCAAAAACTCTACAATGTTAGAAATGAACTCCAAGATAAACAAAAAGCAATAGAGACTATGATTATGGGAGTTCAAAATGAAATAAGAAACATAGAGGAAAAAGTAGGCTCGATAAACATACAAAAAGCCCAGCACCAAGCACAACTAGAAAATCTTAGAATTGAATTTAAAGAATTAGAAAATATAGAGCAGATGAGTATGACAATCGAGCAAGCTAGAGAAAAACTACAAGAATCACAAATAAGAATAAATCAATTAGGATCTATTAACCTAAAAGCAGTAGAAATATATGACCAAGTTAAACAAGCATGTGATCAAATAACTGATAAAGTAAATACTATCCACAGTGAAAAAGAAAAAATAGCAAAAATTATTGGAGAAATAGACAAGAAAAAGAAAAAATCATTCATGAAAACACTTGAAGCAGTAAATATCTTATTTACAAGAAACTTCTCACAACTAAGTAGGAAAGGAGAAGTATCTCTAGAGTTAGAAAACAAAGAAGATCCTTTTGCGGGAGGCCTTAACATTCTAGTCAAAGTCGGCAAAGGAAAATATTTTGATATTACTTCCCTTTCAGGCGGAGAAAAAACACTTGTTGCACTTTCGTTAATATTTGCAATCCAAGAATACAAACCTTATTGCTTCTACATCTTTGATGAAATTGATGCAGCTTTAGACAAGCATAATTCAGAGCTTCTAGCAGCCCTAATAAAGAGATATATGCTTTCAGGGCAATACATAGTAATCACGCACAATGATGCCTTAATAAGCGAAGCAACGACACTCTACGGCGTTTCTATGCAAGAAGGATTAAGTCAAGTAATTAGCTTGAAAATCTAAATTAAAAAAATTAAAAGGACAAAACGTCCTTTTTTAAGTTAAAAAAAATAAAAAAATTGGGTTCGTGACTAATAGTAGCTAGTTTCTACTTCTTCAGTTACTTTACCTTTCTTAGTTAAAAGAACGATAAGCACAGCAAGAAGAGCAACAAAGATAACTACAAGGATAGCTGTTAATACAACTGCAGACATAGCTACAGATTTACCTTCAACTACATTTGCATTGAAACTTGTTGTTTGTCCGTTAGCTTGTACAGTAAATGTATATGCTCCTTTAGAAGCATCATCTGCTGCACTTACAGAAACTGGAACTGTTTTAGCGGAACCTGCATCTACAGTAACTACTGAAGGTACAGAAACAACTAATTCGGAACCAGAAGCTGCGTTAAGGTTATACACCATAACTTTGCTACCAGAATTAACAAGGATCAATTCGTATGTCTTTGTTTCGCCAGCTCTAATGTCTTGACTTTTTACAGCAGATACTATCTGTGAATCAGTTGAAGCGCTTACTTTGATTTGTTTTGTAACTGTTGTTACAGAATCATCATCATAAACTTTTACAACCATTTCATAGACACCATCTTTAGCGTTAGAAGGTATTTTCAAAGAAACTATCTTCTGTGCAGCATCAGTATTGTCGCAATCATCATCGCAAGATTCAATAGCAACAAGATCACCGAAGTAACCTTTTGCAGAGATACCTAATTCTGGAACTGCTACAAGAACAAATCCATCATCAGAATTCTCAAATCCACGATTTTTAACAACAACAGAAACTGGAACTGTATCGCCAGCTGTAACGGATGCATCATAGTCTACAGAAACAACGCTTAATTGATAAGCATTTCTTTGTGCAGATACCATGTAAGTATACACCTGTGGAGCCATGTCATCAGCAGATATTGTAACAATTAAGTACAAAGAATCTGTTCTGTCATCAAACTTGGAAGGAACCTGAAGGTTCATAATTCCTGTTCTGTAAAGTCTGCTGTCATTAACAACATTACCAACAAAATAAGAGTCAGAAGAATCTGTTTTGCCGTTAAGCTCAACTTCAACTTCAACATCCTTAAGAGTACTATTAGCTGTAAAATATACTTTTACAGGGAAAGTTTCTCCAGCAAAGGCAGCAATATCTAGTACAGAAGGAGTGCCTTGAACAGTTTCGTTCAATTCAATACCATCAACACTGATAACAACATTGTTTAATGCTGCAGATGTAAAACTTAATGCAAACACAGCTAATACTGCCATAAAGGCAATCATTAAAGTTTTTGTGTTCATTTTGGTTTTTTAATAAAATTTAGTTAAAATCTACAGCTTTTTTACCTTTTTAAATCTTGTCCTTTTGTTGTAACTATGTAATTACGAATATTTATAAATAGTATACTACTGTATACTTCATGGTATCAAAAGCCAGGGACGAAAAATGAAACTAATAAATTATGATTGCGAATATGATCATGGATTCAACCTACCAGAAGGAACACTTGAAAAAGCAATAGAAAAGTACAAAACAATAGAAACCACAGTAAATTCTAAATATGGAAAAATCGGAGAAACTCCTTGTTTAAATGCACAAATAAAACTAGCAATTCTTATGCATACGCTCGGAGATTTAAAAGGAAAAACAATTTTAGATATTGGCTGCGGAGCAAAAAACTCATGGGACTATGGAGACCTCGGACCAGCAAAAATTGAAAGATTCTATGATCCTTGGCTTTGTAGAGTAGCACATGAACTAGGAGCGAATGTATTTGGAATAGACGGAGCAAGTTCTCCTGATGAGGAATACACCCATATTCAAGAAAACCT
>CAYYKU010000035.1:0-7893 GCA_964440825.1 Candidatus Woesearchaeota archaeon | reverse complement strand
AACACCTGACCTATGACCAGCTTTTGAGTTTCTAATTTGCCCCTTTGCTTAAAACAATTTTCTAGAGAGTAGCTTTCTTTCATAGGCTCTCTCGCAGTAACATATGGAATAAATTTACTAAACTGCCAATAATCTCCAAAATTATCTCTAAGTAAATACGCCCATTTTTCTATTTTTTTTCTAGGTTCTTTGTATAAAAATAGCCATCTTTCCATTACTCTAATTATCTATTCCAATTTATATTAATTATTGTTCTTGCTTTGAAGGTTTGCAAGAGGCATCGGTGATTGTCCAAAGAGCTAAGTCTGGCTCTTGTAACCACTTGTAAAATTGCAAATTTACTCTTCCTTTAAAATAAATTTCTAAATAATGATCATCTGCGCAAGTTCTTAAAACGGAACGTTTTGGTTCTGGTAAAGAAGAATCAAAGGGTTCCTTACCGTGAGTTAAAAATACCTGTCTTCCATCTAGATAAAATCTTTCATATTCTAAAACAAAACCTATCTCTTTTCTAGTTCCCCAATCTTTCATCGGAAATCTAAACACTTTTTTATCGTCAATGAAAAAACTTAAACCGCTTTTACCTAATTTAAAATCTAAACTTCTACCATCTAACTTTTCATTAACTTTTTCTTGCCCTCCTTTTGAGCCAACTACTCTTATAAAAATCGAGTCTAAAGAATATTGATCTAAACATTTTCTTAAATGTACAAAATCCATTTCTGGAGGTAAAAAATATTTTTCCATTTTACTTTTCTTGCCTATCCAACTCATTGTGTACAATCGTCAAAACTTGAGAAGCGAAGAGCATTTTGGGAGAAACGGTTATTTTATCTATTCTTTTTAGAATGTGTCTTTTATCATCTGGAAAACCATCTTGATCTCCTAATATAAAAACTTCATCGCCTTTTAGTTTAAGGTTACGGATATCTTCTCCTTTTTTATCTAATAAAAAAACATTTTTTCCATTTTCTGCAAGTTCTTCTACTAACGCTTCAAAAGATTTTTTTTCAACAAAACAACCAGGGGCAGGATTGTTTATTTTTCCCTTTTCCTTAGGAGCTTTGAACAAAATTCTTTTAATTAATCCTGCAACATCTTTTTTAGAAATAGCCAAGTCTTTGTCATATTGAATTAATATATGCATTGGGGGGTTTGGTGGGCCATCAAATAATAAATGCATTTTTACATCTTTTCTAACATCATGAGAGAGGAAAAATGCAGAGATTAAAACATTAATTGCAATATCTAATCTGCCTGCAGCCATCAAATCATCTTTGATAAAATTCCCAGCAGTTACTGCTGATTTTGAATAATAAATAAATTCTGCCATAAAAAGTAAAAATGAACTGGTGTTTTAAATTTATGCTAGACTCTCTTTTCTAGCTCGTAGGGCATTTGTATTAGCTGTTTCTGCAATAAGAAATGCCGTTGTTAATCCAATCGGGACTAGCCCTCCAAAAACAGGAATAGCCAAAGCAGATAATACCCAGCCACCAGTTAGAAGTAGACCGGAATCGTATTGTTCTCTTCTTGATAGATATAAATTACTAATATCTGAATAGGTTTTGTCTAAGTCTCTTCTCCAACCAGCCTTGCTAAAATAGTCTCCAAGTCTCTCCATATAAAACTTATTGTAAATCTATTTAAAAGCATTATTGTTGTTTAAAATCCTCTTTTGTTTTTTAAAAATTTAAATAATTTTTCTGACATTTGAGGTTTTGGATTTTCTTTTGTTCCAATATTTACATATCTGTAAGGTAAGTCCAAGTATCTATATTTCCCCATTTCTAATTCAGGATCATCCACGAAATCAATTTCTTCAAACTTCTTTCCGTCTAAAATTAATTTTGTGGTTAATACTGCGTTATCGGTAGACATTTGCCGATCGCCAATATGTCTTTTCTCAACATTTGGCATAAATACTGATAATTCTGGACCTGTTCTTTTTCTTGGAGGGTGGTCACCTAAAATTCCGCCGAAAATAAAATACTCAAATTTTTTGGAGTCTTCTGATTTTAGGATTTCTTTTGCTTCAGGATCTAAAATACAGATCTTCTTTTGATCAATACCCAATTCAAAAATTCTTTTTTTCTCAGTTTTACCGATTGAGTCCAGAAAAGAATTTTTTCTTTTTATATTTGTGAAAAAAAGATTAGATTTACCTACAATCTTAGACATATTTTCATATTCGAACCTACACCATTTCCAAAGTCTTGGTTCTAAGTGCTCTATTACGAATATATTTTTCATAATTTTTAATAGTTATTTGCATTTTTAAAGATAGGTTTTTGAATAAAAATTAATTTTTTTCAGCACTTTCTGCTTTTTGCATTTGAGTTTTATTTTGCTCAAAGAATTGAATTGCTTCTGCTAGTTCTTTATTTTCTGGCTTCTTCGCATATTTATGAATTTCAATTTTCTTTATGTAAGCTTCACATGATTGAACTAATGCCATTGCGCCAGCTCTTGTTCCTTTAGGATGTGCATGACAACCAGCACCCATAGTAGTAATAAAATCAATTCCACCCATGACATCAATAAATGGCTTTAACAATAATGGATTCAAACCACCCGAAATAATAGGGCAACATTTCTTCATTCCTCTCCAAGAATCTGTTTCAAGAGTAATATGATGTGCATGATCTTGAGTTACTAATTTTAAAAAATCATTATCTTTCTCAGGTATTTTTCCCCAAGATTGTGTAAAAAAGTGACCTCTCTCTAATAAACCTAAAATATTTTTAGCAGAAGTTACATCTTCTTCTGGAGTGCCGGCCATTTTTCCTACACCTGCAGTACCTGTATGTATTCCGGAAGCACCCGCTAATCTTGCAAACTTAGACAAGACTAAAACTGAAAATCCAAATGGATTTTCTGGACGTGTAAAAGCTCCATGCGCAGCCCTATGAAAATGAATAAATACATCCGGGTATCTTCTTCTTAAAGTTTGAACAGAAGTCCAACCTGCAGTAATCCCGTCTATTAAAAATGCATAACTTCCTTTTTCAAAACCCGCATTTCTAACCATCTCACATCTTTCAATCATAGTATCAAAATCTGCAGCTGAAACATTAAAGGAATGTACTTTCTTTTTTCCAGTTTGTTTTACTGCTTTGTCCATTGCTTCTTTAACATGTTTGACCATTTTATCATAAGGACAGAAATCTTGATTTGCCTGTGGCTCATCATTCTTTACAAAGTCTCCACCGCCAACCCAGAAATCGTAACATACTTCTGCATATTCTGCGGAAGTTAAACCCATCTTAGGTTTAATGATCGTACCTAAAATTGGCCTTCCATAAACTTTCAAATATTTTCTCATGTCATCTATTGTATAACTTGGACCGTCATATTGCTCAAGCATTGATGGAGGAAACCAGACATCTAATAATTTCAATGCAGAAACTTCTTTCATTCCTAAAACATTTCCCACAATATAAGTTAAGATATTTTGAACGTTTCCAACTCTGTCAAAAAGTCTCCAAGGATACGCAATCCAGACTAGCTCTTTTTTTACATCAAACTTATAGACTAGAGCATTCAAATCTCTTGCGAATGGAGTTTCGGTGTTTACGTGAAAATTTGTTCCGGTAGAAGACTCTGCAGCAATCTCACAAGCAGCTTGTAAAAAGGTAAGAGCTTTACCTGGTTTAAAATGAAAAACACATAAGAGATACTGGCCGTTTTGCGGATTCTTTAAATCTAAATTACAGTATGGTTTCTGATGATCATTTAACGTTTTTAGAAGCTTATCAGCATCTGTCGTTTTAGAAATTAGTTTTACCATGTCACACTCTTTTTATTTTCAGCCAATTATTGTTTAAATACTTTAGGGTTTAGCTATTTTATCTGCAACTTTCTGAAGTTCCGCATCTGATTTTTTTGAATATACTTTTAATCCTAAACTTGAACCCTTTTTTAAATAAGGATATAATTTTATGTGAACATGGCTCACATCTAATCCTTCTGTAACCATCAAAATTCTTTCTGCATTCAAACCTTTTTTTAATATTTCAGCTACTTTTTTTGAAGTAGATAATAAATTAGAGTATTCTTTTTCAGGCATTTCGAATATTTTTGAGTCAAAATGTTTTTTCGGAATTACTAGCGTCATCCCTTCCATTGCAGGAGCAATATCTAAAAATGCTAAATAATTTTTATCTTCCCAAACCTTTACGCAAGGAATTTCCCCTTTTGCAATTTTACAAAAAATACAGTTTTCCATTATATTTTTTCTAATTCATATCCTTCTTTAGAATCTTTAATATTCCAACCTAGAGATTTTAATTTTTCTCTTAATTCGTCGGATTTCTTGAAATCTTTATTCTTTTTTGCTGAAAGTCTTTCTTCTGATAGGGACTTTATTTCTGAAGGGATTTCAACTGTTTCTTTTTCAAATAATTTTAATCCAAAAACTTCATCCATTTTTTTTATTGTTTGAAATTTTCCTTCTGCTTTTTCATCACGAACTAATTCCCATAACACCGCGAGTGCTTTTGGAGTGTTCAAATCGTCATCCATAGCTTCAGTAAACTCTTCTAAGTAAACTTTATTTGTTTTTTTATCATCAAGTAATTTCTCTACTAATCTCTTTAGTCTCTCATATGAATTCTTTGCGTCTTCCATTGATTGAGGTGTAAAATCAGTCGGTTTATCATATTGTGTAGAGACTACAAAATATCTTATTGCCATGGCAGGATATTCTTTAAGTAAGTCTCTGATTGTTTTGAAATTGCCTAAGGACTTAGACATCTTTGTACCCTCTACATTGACCATTCCATTATGCATCCAATAGTTTACAAATTTACCGTAAGCAGCTTCACTTTGTGCAATTTCATCCTCATGATGTGGAAAAATTAAATCTGCACCCCCGCCATGAATATCAAAAGGAACACCTAGTACTGATTTAGTCATTGCCGAACACTCAATATGCCAACCCGGCCTTCCTGCACCCCAAGGAGAAGTCCATTTTGGTTCATCTGGCTTTGAGAACTTCCATAATACAAAATCTTGAGGATTTATCTTATTATCATTTGTTTCTTTTCTCACACCCGATTTCAAATCTGCAATATTTTGGTGAGAAAGTTTTCCGTATTCTTTAAATTTAGAAATATCGTAATAAACACCATCTCCTTCAATTACATAAGTATAACCTTTTTTCTCTAAAGTTGAAACCAGTTCAATCATTTCTTTGACAAAGGCTGTTGCAAAGGTTCTTTTTGTAGGAGGAAGAACATTTAATTTTGTATAATCTTCTATATGTGCTGCAGTATTTTTTTCTGTCAATTCCTTTATAGATATTCCTAGCTCATTCGATTTTTTTATTATTTTATCCTCTATATCCGTAATATTAGAAATGTAATTTACTTTATATCCAGAGAACTCCAAATATCTTCTAAAAATATCAAAAGATACTTGTTGTTTTGCATGACCTGCATGGGGAACATCATTAACTGTTGGCCCACAGACATACATTTTAACTTCTCCTTTACTAATTGGCTTGAAAGTTTCTTTCTTCCTTGTTAGAGTGTTATAAATCTTTAATACCATAGTTAATCTTAAATCTCCAGGATTTTAAATCTTCCGTCTAGGGAACTTCCTATATTACAAATAACTGACTTCTTTATTTTGTCCGTTCCGTAACTTTCATGTATATGTCCACAAAGTACAATGTTTGGCTGGAATCGTTCAATCATCTTTCTTTCTAAATATGAACCTACGTGTTTTCCTTTGGCAGATTTTGGAGAATTTTTTCCACCCACAATGTCTAATTTAGTTTTATAAGGACAATTATGAGTCAGGAAAATTATAGGTCTTCCTTGTGCAACCTTTTTTGCTCTTGAAAATAGTTTTTTATAAATAATCTTTCTTCTAATAAACTCTTTTTTTGCTCTTATAAACTGCAAGAGAGTTTCACCCACTTCATGATAGTCTAGACAGGCTTTCAATTCCTCTTTTAATCCCTTTACAGAGATAATTCCCGCAGAAGTTGACGAACCACCACACACTAGAACAAAATCCTCCTCATTAATAACTGAGAAGTCAGATAGTCTAAATATTTTATCTTTAAGAGGTTTAAGTGATTCTTTTTTTGATTCTTTTTTTATTCCGCCCAAATCATAAGGATACGGAGTAGGATCCCAATTACCATGAACTGCATAAATAGGAATTTTCAATTGTTTTAGTTTCTTTATTACCTCAACTCCAGATTTGAAAGATAGTTTATCTAGGCGCTTATATTCTTTACCTATTTTATTAGATATTTCTCCTTCATGTTTTCCATAAATATATTTGAAAAATATTTTTGAAAGATTTTCGTTTCCACAGAAATCACCTGGAGACAAAATAAAATCTGGCTTTTCTTTTTTAATTTTGACAAATAAACTATTAGAAATCTTCCCATGAAAATCCCCAATAACAAATAACTTAACCATTAATTTAATTAAAAAAAGAAAGTTTTAAACTTATGCTACGAAATTGACATCCATTTCTTCAGCACCATATACTTCGCCATTAACAGTTGCCTGTATTGCATATCTAACTAAACAAATTGGATCTCCAACACCCACTGTAAAACGAACCTTAGTTATATATGAATCACCTGAAGCTATTGCAATATTCTCTCCAGATTTACCAACGGAAATTAAACCTAACATTTCTTCTGCTGTTGCACCATTACATTTTTTTGAAACATCTGGATCAGCAACAACCACATTATATGCATATTTTAGTTTTGAGGAGGAACCTCCTTCAGAATTAGTAATTCCTATACCAAAAGCACCAATCCCATCTTTTAATGAAATAGTAATTTGTTTTGAATCAGGATAAACTGAAACTTTCTTAGTATCTCCATATAATTGATTCATTTGATTTTTCAATTGTTCATCAGACATTTCAGCTACACTAGTTGCTCCTTTGAAAATTGTTCTAATCAAAACTAAACCCAATATCAACATAGATACACCAAGAACTACAATAACAATAGTACTAATAGACAATTCAACTGCGCCTCTCTTTTCACCTATCTTTTGCATAAATTAGTTAATTAAACAGCTTTTATAAATGTTGTGTGATTAAATTAATTATGACAGAAACTTATAAATTGGTTTTGAGAAAGCTTGAAGAAAAAGATATTGATGACTTAATTGAAAGTGGAAATGATTATGACGTGCATTATAATACTTTTTTTCTTATGAAATATCCCTTTGGAAAAAAGGAAGCAATTGAAGTCATAAATGAAGATAAAAATTCTAAAAATATGGAAAGATTCGGAATTGAATTATTGGAGAATAAGAAACTTATCGGAATTATTGACTTATACAATATAAATTTGAAAAATAAAAAGCTAAAATGGGGTTGTTGGATTGGTAAAAAATATAGGAGAAAGGGATATGCTGATGAGGCAACTAAAAAAATTATAAAATATGCTTTCGAAAAATATGCGGTGGATGAAATTATTGCGACGACTTTAATCAGTAATGAAGCTTCAATGAACATGCTATTAAAAAATAACTTTGTTAAGGGTAAAATATTAAAAAACGATAGACTCCTTGACGGAAAATATGTGGATAGCGTACAATTTGTACTAAAAAGAGAAGACTATTTTAAAAATAAACAGACTTAAAAAGGTTGTAAAATAGTGAATTATAATGGCTCAGTAGCTCATTGGGAGAGCGTCCGACTGAAGCTCGGTAGGTAGGGGGTTCGATTCCCCCCTGGGCCATTTTTCTTAAACCGAAACTCTTAAAAATGATTGTTAACTCGAGATTTTAACCAGGACAGCCAATGTCGGGAGTTTGGTTAAAAGCCAAAGAAATGTAAAATGATTTCTAACTTCTGAGGAAGGTCCGCACATCCTTAGCGAGTAATTTCGTTAAGACAAAGTTATCG
>CAYYKU010000034.1:0-8014 GCA_964440825.1 Candidatus Woesearchaeota archaeon | reverse complement strand
TACCCATGGAAATGGAATTTTTATTTTTTTCAAGTTTTCTTTTTTATTTACAAATGCTCTTTCTACAACTGGTAAGTTATTTTTTTCTAAGAAATCTTCCGCCTCTTTTTCTGTAAACTGTTGCATGTAAATTGTTAGATGTCGGTGTATATAAATATTTATAAACTTAAACGTGTTCTTTTAGTTATGGTTGGGACATTGGATTCTGCGATGATGAGTAGGGGTTTACCTCTTTTGAGAGATCAAGGTAGTAATTGTTCAATGGCAAAGGCGTTTTCTGAATTGATTAGTAGGGGGCAGGAAGACACGGATTTTGCGACAAGTGGAACCTTGTGCCGTGAAAGGTTTGGAAGTGTTGATGTATATAGTGCTGTTGTTTTTACTGATGATTATTCTAGGAGAGGTGCGTAAATGGTTGGAACATTAGGTTTAGAAAGTGGATTGTCTTCAAGAGCAAAGAGGGTTGGGTCTACTAGAGGCGAACCTGCATATCATTCTCATAGCATTAGTGATTGGTTTATTGCGTATTTAGATAGTCCTGATGCAAAACTTCAGGCAGAGTCGGAAAGGGATTTGCGTAGTCAAAGGTTTGGATATATTCCGGCTGATTATCTTGAGTGTCTTTGGGATTCTATGATAAATCCGGAAGATCCTGAGATGAAGGAGTTTCTTAGACATTTATCAGGTCCATAAAAGATTTATATACTTTCTTTATTAATTATTTAGATGAAAAGGGGAGATTTAAGTGATTTTTTTAATCCAAGAACGATTGCAATTATAGGCGCGTCCGATCATTTGGATAAGGTCGGAGGTATTTTGATGAAGAAGGTTTTGGCTAGTAAGCTGGAAGTTATTCCGGTTAATGTTTCACATGAGTCTCTTTTTGGGAAAAAATGTTATAAGTCGGTTTTAGCTTTTGGAGGGAATATTGATTTGGCAGTTATTGCAATTCCAGCTAAGTTTGTAGCTCAATCTTTAGAAGAATGCGGTAAGAAAAAGATAAGAAATGTAATTATTATTAGTTCTGGGTTTTCTGAAGGTGAAGAGGATCCTGAAAAGTTGATTAAAATTGCTAAGAAATATGATTTGAAGTTTTTAGGAACTAACTGCTTCGGTATTTGTAATCCTTCTAGGAAGCTTGATTTGACTTTTGCTTCAACTATGCCTCGAAACGGGAAAATTGCGTTTATTAGTCAGTCTGGTGCTTTGTGGAGTTATATTTCTGATTATGGTGATTTAGGATTTTCCAATTTTGCTAGTTTAGGTAATATGGAGAACTTGGATTTTAATGATTTTATTAAATATTTTTCTAAAGATAAGAATACTAATGCTATTGTTTTATATGTTGAGAAGTTTAAGGATGGGCAGGAGTTCATCAAAGTTTGTAAGAAAGCGATTAGAAGAGGTAAAAAGATCTATGCTATTAAGGGTGGAAGTTCATCTGTTGGAGAAAAGGCAGCTATAAGTCATACTGCAAGCGTTGCATCTGATTATGCAATTTACAAAGGTATTTTCAAGCAAGCAGGAGTTATTCAATGTGATAGTTTCTTGGAGATGTTTGAGAAGGCAAGTGGTAAAGCTATTAATTATGACAAAGTAAAATTACCTACTGGTTCTTCTTTTATTCTAACTAATGCAGGGGGTGCAGGGGTTTTGCTTTCGGATTATCTTTCTGCAAGGAATATTGTGTTGATTGAAAAGCCAATGGATATTTTAGGAACTGCACGTTCGGAAGATTATACAAAAGCATTTGATGAGATTAAGAACAAGAAATTTGAAAATTTATATGTGGTTGTAACGCTGCAGAGCATGACTGATAGTGAAGATATTGCTTGGAAAATTATTGAGTTTAGTAAGCAAAATAAAAATAAAAAAGTTATTGCCCTGTTTCTTGGTGGAAAGTCTATGCAGAAGACTAAAGATTTGTTGAAGAAAAATAATATTCTTTGTGTTGATGCTATTGAAGGGTTGAGTTAACCTCTCCTCATAAAAACTACTTTTCTAAAATCCATTCAAGATAAGGTGTTGTTAGAATAGGTTTTTCTAAATTTCTATTAAAAGATGCAAGAGCTTTTTTCACCGCTTCACTTTTTCTACTAACGATTGCATTTATGAATGGTTCGTATGTTATTAAATTTTTTACAATTTCTACTTTTTTGGGGATGTCTAGAGAAAAACCTAAGTTCTCTAGGTTGCCTGTTCCATAATAACCGCTATATCTTGCTATTATGAATCTAGTATCTCTAGCCTTTTCTCTTAAAATTTTAACATCCTCATATGTTTCTCCAGAAATTACTAAATCCATAGGAGGTCTAAAATCTGATCTGTAAACTCCTCGAGTTCCATAATGCACGCATTCTGCATTTAGTAATATTGTTAGGCCAGATATCCAATCATTAGGGTCTTTACCATTATCTAAAATAACTTTTCTGCCCAGATCTGTTTCGAGGGAATCAATTCCGGCTAAATTATTTGGATCATATCCCCATTTATTTTTTTCTTGTTCTAAAACGTGTCTAGAGCGATTTCTTTCAAATTCCTGGGCTGGTTTTGTAAGATATTCTGTATGCAACATTACTCTAAATGGATCTAGCTCTCCTTCTCTTGTTTTTGTTGTTTCGTTTATCATTTTTTGTTTTTATCTCCTGGTGTTTGTACGATTTATAGACTCGTACTGTCTTTTTTGCTTTAAATAAAAAATAAAAAATTATTGTATTGTTTCAAGATATCTCACTATCCCTTCTCTATTTTTTCTTTCGGAATCGTTTAGTTTTTTATAAGACATAGAGATTATTTCTCTTAGTGTTTTATCTGATGTTATTGTGGAAGGTTTTTCTAAGTCTTCAAATTCATGCATATTAAAAAATTCTACAGTTTTTTGAGGGCAGTATTTTTCTTCTCCAATTAATGCGGATGACTCGTTATTGTGCCAGCAACAATCCCACCCGACTAAAAACTCAATGCTTCTTGCTTGATAGGCAATAGTTTTTAGCATCTTTTCGCCTCCACTACATAAAATTATTTTTGGAGTAATAACTGCATAATATCTTGAAGGATTTGTTTCCAAATGTTTAGCAATTTCTTCTGCTCTTTCTGTGCTCCCATGGTTTTCATTAAAGTATACATGTGGATTATCTCTTATTGGAATATCCAATAGTGATTTACCTTCTCTTGTTTGTGTTGTTTCGTTTATCATTTTTTTAACCTCCTTTCATGTTTTGAAAGTTAAGTAGTTATTATGTAACTACTGTATAATAACACTATAAACTATGCGTATATAAGAAAGAGTTCCCCTCATAGGGGATACCTTGGAAAGGTTTTTATAGTATTTAATATTCTAGCTGATATGATAAATGATATATTCGAGAAAATGGGACTCTCTGCAGGCGAGTCGAAGGTTTATTCTTCTTTGTTAAAACTCGGCGAGTCTACAATAACACCCCTAACAAGCGATGCAAATGTTACTAAATCAAAAATATATGATATTTTAGAAAAATTAATTAAGAAGGGGTTAGTTGGATACAATATAAAGCAAAATATAAAACATTTTTTTGTGAATGATCCTAGAAAAATTATAGATTATTTGACTCAAAAGGAAGATGAAATAAAATCAAATAAGGAAGAAATAGAAAAGATTTTGCCAAGTTTAATTGCGCAAAGAAATTCAGCGAGTTCTGAAAGAGTGGCTGAGATTTATCAAGGGTATAACGGGATGAAAACAATAAGAGAAGAATTAATGCAGACTTATTCTAAGGGCGAGACTCTTCTAGTTTTGGGTGCACCAAAAATTGCTAATGATAAATGGGAAGGTTGGCTTTTAGAATTTCACAAGGAGAGAATTAAGCGCGGAATAAATATGAAGATAATTTATAACTGGGATGCAAAAGATTATGGTAAAGTAAGAACTAAAATGAAGTTAACAGAAGTAAAATATTTTCAAGAAGGGATAAATGCTCCAAATTGGATAGATGTTTTTCCCGAGGCGGTTATGATAACAGTTATAGTTGGAGAGCCAATAAGTTTTGTAATAAGAAGCAAAGGAATTGCAGATTCTTTTAGGTTGTATTTTGATATCATGTGGAGACAGGCAAAACATTAGTAAGTTAACATCCTCTCCAAATCTTTAAATATACGCATTTATTAGGTTCTTTATGAGGTGCGAGATTTTAGTTGGCGGTAAGGCTGGGCAGGGTCCGAATTTTTTGAGTGAACTTGTTGCGCAGAGCTTAATTAAGGAGGGTTACTATGTTTTTTATTCTAGAGATTATCAATCTTTAATTAGGGGCGGACATAATTTTAATCAGGTGAGTTTTTCAGATAGTCCTGTTTTTAGTAATATTTCAAAAGTTGATGTTATGGTTTGTTTAGACGAGAATACTGCTAAAGTGCACAAGAAAGATTTAGCTAAAGATGCGATTGTTATTGATTTCGTTCAGGGAAAAGGAAATACTTATTTTGCTGGTGTTTTGTTTAAGGTTCTTGAAATTCCTCTTTCTGTTTTGGAAAATGAGCTTAAGAATTATGGAAAGTTAGAAGAGAATTTGAAAGATGCAAAAGAAGGGTATTCTCACAATAGTCATTCTTTAAAAGTTAAAATTAGAAAAACAGGACATAAGTTGGATTTGTTAAATGGTAGTGAGGCAACTGCCTTATCTGCTCTTAAGTCTGGCTTAGACGTTTATTATGCGTATCCTATGACTCCTGCCACTCCTTTAATGATGGAACTGGGAACCATGCAGTTGGATAAATCTACTAAACATAAAGTTATAGAAGTTGAAAACGAAATCGCAGTTGCTTTGGCTGGAATTGGTTCATCTGTTGCGGGTAAAAGAGTTATGGTTGGGACTGCCGGCGGTGGTTTTGATTTAATGACAGAAAGTTTTAGTTTTATTGGACAGGCAGAAATACCTATTGTTTTCTATTTGGCGCAAAGACCTGGACCTGGAACTGGAGTTGCAACTTATACTTCTCAAGGAGATTTGAATTTGGCATTACATGGCGGTCATGGGGAATTTTTTAGATTAGTTGTTGCTCCAGGAGATAATGAAGAGAGTGTCAAACTTACAAATGATGCATTTTATTTTTCACATAAATGTCGAGTTCCTTCAATTGTTTTAACTGATAAGCACCTTGGAGAGAGTAAATCTCTGTTTGAGAAGGATAAATCTTTGAAGTCCATTAAAGAAATTAAAAGTAATGTCAAAGTTGGCGAGAGGTTTAACAGTTATGAACATGATAAAAAGTTAGACAATATCGCTACTGAAGATGCAGAGGTTATAAAAGCAAATTTCGATGCAAGAATGAAAAAGGAAAAAGAAATAGCGAATGAGGCTGGGAAGTTTGAAATGATTAAAGTTTACGGAAATAAAAATTCTAAGAATTTAATTTTGTCTTGGGGCTCTACTAAAGGTGCTATTTTGGATGCTTTGAATGAAAATAAAATTGATGTTAAGTTTGTTCAAGTTTTATTTATGAGTCCGTTTCCAATAAAAAAAATTAAAGAAGCAATAGTTAAGGCTAAAAAAGTTTTAGTTGTTGAAAATAATTCTGAGTCTCCACTTTCTGGTTTGGTTGCTGAAAAAACAGGATTTATTGTTGAAGATAAAAATAAAATATTAAGATATGACGGTAGGCCTTTCTTTAGTGATGAATTAGCTGAAGAGATTAAGGGGAGATTAAAATGAAAATAACTTATAGGCTTGCTAAAGTGGGTGATGAGAAAGAAGTCGCAGAGTTAATTAGAGAAGGAATAGAAAGAAAGAATTGGTTTTATACTAGTAAGAATACCGTGCCAGATAAGAAAAAAATATTAGGTATGCGCGATAGTTATAAAAAAGGTTCTAATAATATCTCTGTTCTGGCTTTTAATAATAAAAAAGTAGTTGGTTCTGTTTCTGCATCTTTCAAAAAGACAGGAAGAACAAGACATAGGGTGGAAATTGGTTGGGGTGTGCATCCAGATTATCAAGGGCAAGGAATCGCTACAAATTTAGTTAAGATTTTATTAGATGAAGTTAGGAAAAGAGGATTTAAGAGAGTTGAGGCAGAATGTGCTATAGAAAATAAAGCTTCGTGGAAATTAGCTAAAAAATTTGGTTTTAAAATTGAAGGTAGACGAAAGGGCGGGTTATTAACAGATGATGGAAGACAAATAGATACTTATATTTTAGGGAAGGTGGTAAAATAATGGGAACAATAATAAAAAATGTTGAGGTAAATGAAGGTGTGAAAAAGATGATTGAGGAAAATGCGCTTGGTTTGGCGACCGTAGATAAAAATGGTAATCCGCATAACATTGCAGTTGGTTATGTGAGGGTTGTTTCTGAAAATCAGTTGTTGATTTCAGATAATTATTTTGAGGAAACAAGCGAGAATATTAAATCAAATCCAAATGTTTCTCTTGCTGTTTGGAGAAGTGATTGGCAGGAAAATTGTGTTGGTTATGAACTTGCAGGTAAAGCGGAATATTTTACGAGTGGAAAATGGCATGAGATGATTAAGAAAATTCCAATAAATGATGGTGAGCCATGCAAGGGTGCAATACTTGTAACTTTAAATAAAATGAAGGTGTTGGATTAAAATGAGCAGTAAATCAGTTCGAACAAATGCGATTCCGACGTGGTGTCCGGGATGTTTTAATTTTATGATACTTGCAGGTGTGCAGAGATTTTTGGAAAAGCAAATTGCTAGTGGGAAGAAAAAAGACGATTTTGCAATGGTTTCTGGCATTGGATGTCACGCGAAGATTTTTGACTATTTGAATCTTCAAGGAGTTAATTCATTACATGGAAGAGTTTTGCCTGTTGCTCTAGGAATGAAAGTTGCGAATCCTAAATTGAACGTTCTTGGTTTTTCTGGAGATGGTGATGCCTATGCTGAAGGAATGGAGCATTTGATACATATGGCGAGATATAATTCAAATATAAAATATTTAGTCCACAATAATCAGGTTTTCGCTTTGACAATCGCTGAGTCTTCTCCCGTTACAGAGCAAGGATACAAAGATAAAACAAATCCCAAAGGCGTTGTATTGCAGCCAATGAATCCTATCAAGTTAATGTTGGGTGCTGGGGCGAGCTTTGTTGCTAGGGTTTTTGCAGATCCGGTTCAGGTTGCGAATGTTTTAGAAGAAGCTCAGAAGCATAAAGGTTTCTGTTTTATTGAAGTTATACAGCCTTGTGTTATTTTTCATAATGATGCGGGATATAAGGAGAAAACTTACAATTTACAAGATGCAAAGCATGATAAGGCAAATTTTGAAGCAGCGATGAAAAAAGCTGAAGAGTTTGATTATAATTCTATAAAAACAGATACAAAGATTCCTCTGGGTATTTTTTATCAGAAAAAAGCTGATGTTTTTGAGGAAATGATTTAGGCACAATTAAAAAGGATAAATGGTTCTTAGTTTTATGAGAAATATTGTTATTATAATTCGTGGTCCTTTGGGGATTGGAAAGTCTACTCTTGCTAAAATCTTAGCTGAAAGAATGGGGGCGAAGCTATATTCTATTGATGATTTATTGAAAGAGGCAGGATTTGATAGGGTTGATCCCAAACTTGGTTGTATCCCTATAGCTAACTTTTTGGCAGTTCAGGAAGATATTCTTCCAGAGATAAAAAAACATCTTAGTAAACATAGTGTAGTAATAGATGGTAACTTCTATCACAAGGAACAAATTGATTTCTTTTTCAAGAGTCTTCAGGAAAATCCTCTTGTTGTAACCCTTAAGGCTGATTTGGAAACTTGTATAGCAAGAGATGCAAAAAGGAAACATTCACACGGTGTTGGTGCTGCAACAGCAGTTTATAACTTAGTTTCTAAATTTGATGATGGTTTAGTATTGGACATTGAAGGTAAGCCTAGGGAATTTATAGTAGAAGTAATACAAGGGTGGTTGAGAAAGAATGGGTGAAAAAATTTATAAACTCTGTAGGATTCTAATTAGTATTGGAGGTTTAAATGGTGACTGTTAAAGTTGATAAAAAACTATGTATTGGATGTGGCGCTTGTGCT
>CAYYKU010000033.1:0-8378 GCA_964440825.1 Candidatus Woesearchaeota archaeon | reverse complement strand
AGGTTCAGCCCGTGGAATATTGAAAAGCCGGAGCGTTTCGAAGTAGAGGTTAGAGATGGAGACCAATATTTTCAGGTAGAACTCGTCGTAGACCGCGCCTTAGTAAGTTATAGGGGCGGCAAGGGCGAGTTATGTAAGTGCGCTCGTGTTACTAGTGGAAGGCTTGAAG
Source organism: Candidatus Woesearchaeota archaeon (assembly GCA_964440825.1). Lineage (GTDB taxonomy): Archaea > Nanobdellota > Nanobdellia > Pacearchaeales > GW2011-AR1 > CABMGO01. Next base: position 8,209 of record CAYYKU010000033.1, on the reverse strand, counting down.
AACTATTTTACAAGAAGTTATGTTCTAAATTCAGAACGAGAGACAAAATAGAAGGAGATGCAAAATATGTAAGTGAGGGAATACGTGATGTTAAATTGTAATTATACTGAAGAATATAAATCAAGACTAGAAGGATACTCCGTAGAAGGTTTAATAGAGATTTTAATAAAAGGCAAATTATGGGATCATAAATATCCTGAAAGTGTTGGTGCGGAGATGAATGCAGGAAATTATCCTTTAATTTATGAAGAAATAAATAGGAGATTAATAAAATGTCCACCTACAACTGGCAAGGATTAATTGATTTTGTAAGAAAAGAGCATGCAAATGAAAACTCTGGCCACGACTTCAGCCATATAGAAAGGACTGTAAAAAATGCAAATAAACTTGCTAAAAAATACAGTAATATTGATTATGACATCTTAACTGCTTCATGTTTATTACATGATGTTGCTTTTCCGTCTTTAGGTTCAAAGAATCACAATATTAACGGTGCAAAAATAGCTAGAGAAGTCCTTCCAAAATTCGGATTTCCAAAAGAAAAAGTAGATGTTATTTGTTTTTGCATTTTAAATCATGTAAGTCAAGCATATTTGGTTGAAGATATATTGGAAAAACTTCCCGTAGAAGCAAGATTATTAATTGACGCAGATAATTTGGATGCACTTGGAAGTGTGGGGATTGGTCGTGCGATACAATTCTGTACTGCTAATAAAATTCCATATTATGTTAAGGGAAAAGAAGATAGTTTTAACACAAGTGTGTATGGGACTATTCAAAGCATAATTGCATGGGATAAATATTTTCTAGCAAATGAAGCAAAAGAAATCGCAAAGGGAAGAATAAGAATTATGCAAGAATTTTTAGAACAATTAGATAAAGAGTTCAAAAATTAAGAGATTAGTCACTTGGAAATTAACCAAAACGCTTAAAATACCTCATTTTCTTCTATTTACATGGCAAAGAAAACTTTAGTCATCTCTCTGGGTGGAAGCAAAATAGTTCCTGATAATGTTGATCTTACTTTTCTTCAGGAATTTAAACATTTAATTTTAAAACATTCTAAAAATACAAAGTTTGTAATTGTTTGTGGCGGAGGAAGTGTTGCAAGAAAATACATCGAAGCTCTAAAAAAAGATAAAAAATCTGATTATCTTCAAAGTATGATTGGTATCTCTATAACTAGGATGAATGCAAGATTTATGTCTTATTTGTTTGAAGTAGATCCTGAAAAAGGAATTCCTACTGACATGAAAGAAGTTGGAAATATGATAAAGAAAAATGACTTTGTTTTTTGTGGCGGTTTAAGATATGCTCCTGATCAGACTTCAGATACTACTGCAGCAAGGCTTGCAAGCCATCTCAATGCACATTTTATAAACATTACAAATGTTAAAGGACTATATACTGCAGATCCTAAAAAAGATAAAACTGCAGAATTTATTGAAAAAATTACTTGGAAAGAATTTAATACTATGGCAAATAAAATAAAGTTTAGTGCAGGCCAACATTTCGTCCTAGATCAAAGTGCAGCTGAAGAAATTATGAAACACAAAGTAAAAACAGTTATCGTCGGAAACTTGAGAGAGTTTGAAAAAGTTCTTTCTTCAAAACCTTTTATTGGAACTACAATTTCTGATTAATTAAATAATATTAAATACTCTTTTTTACTCTATTAATTATGGTGCAAGATATAACTCTATTCAAAAATTCCGGAAGTATGTATTTTCAATTAGTTAGTAAAAAAGAGGAAATAAAAAATTTTGATTCAGAGGGGATTTTGATAGATGCAGATGAGAAAGAATGTAGAAGAACTATTGAGTTTATTAAATCAAAAAATAAGCAAATTAAGATTGCAGTTCTAGGAAATGATGATGAATTTAATCGTCGTGCTTTGGAAACACTAAAAATTAATTATCTTGTTTCTCCAGAATTAAATGGTTTAAAAGATAGTTTAAAGCAAAGATCGTCTGGAATGAATCATGTAACTGCAAAAATCGCTAAAGACAAAAATATCGTAATCATTGAAGGGATAAATTTTATTCAAATACAAACAGATAAAAAATCTAAGGCACGTTTAATCTCAAGAATAATTCAAAACATAAAAATTTGCAGAAAAGCAAAATGCGAAATAAAATTTGCTACGTTTGCAAAATCGTCAGAAGATTTATTAGATGAAAAACAAATAGCTGCAATAGGATTTTCTCTAGGCATGTCAAGTCAGCAAGTTAAAGGTTGTTTTAACTATTAAAGTTAGTTACTTCTAAGTAACTAAAAAACACAGTTTTTCGATAGGTTTAAATACCCTTATTTCAACGAAATTATAGGTTCTAATATAGATTTAGAGATTTTAAAAAATGCTATGCGAATATAAAAAACAGTGTGGGACATGCACTAGCGAAGGTGCTGATTGTCCAGCTCGTGGTTTTATATCAAAAATCCAGGCGTATAAAGAGATTCTATCACCGGCTTTATCGGAACTTAGATGGCTAGAACCTATTAAGTTAGAAAGAAGGTATTCTTTAGGATTAGACAGTCAAGTTTAAAATGGTTCCCTATTCAGCTACTCAACAAATCTATACGAAAGCAGTAGCTCCCTGTAAATATTGTTTAGCAGGCAAATGTGCTGAAAGAAAAGCAGCAGGATTGTGTAAGTGTGCAGATCACGCAGAAACGCCTATCGAGACAAAAGAATCTCCTATTGCTAGAACTTCTAAAGAATCTGAATTGGCTACAGCAAGCTAAATTTAAAGCAAAAATGCATTTATTTAAAAACAGTGCAAAAGAAATTTAAATATGGTTCCCCAAAACACAATAACTCAACCAACAAAAATAAAGGGTGTAAATGTATATTCTGGCAGGAGAAATCACGTTATATTTCATCCAGCAAAAGAGGATTCTGGATTGGTTTTTTTGTTAAATGGTGAGAGAATACCTGCTAAACTTGAACTTGCGGATAATGTAAGAAAAGGAATCTCTTTGAGTAATGGAAAACAGCGTGTCTATTTAGTAGAGCATTTATTATCTGCAGTTTATTCTTTAGGTATAGATAATCTAGAAATCGAATTATCTGACAATACTTGTCCAACAACAACTAATTGTGCAAGTGAATATTTTTCTGCATTAAAAGATATTAAAAAATTACAAGACAAGTCTAAAAGATTTTGGAGTGTACAAGAAGATAGGGCTGTTGAGGTAAACAATCTGCCAGATAAATTAGGAATTTTTAGTTCTGAAGGGTTTTCAGTTAGTTGTGTATATCGTTATCCTCACAAAATTATTGGAGAGCAAAAGTGCAGCTTTAAATTTGGAGTGGATAGTTATGAAAAAATAGCTGGTGCACGCCCACCTGGATTTTTAGGTAATGAGTTTGTATTAGGTTTAGTGCATATAGCAAATAAATTAGGATGGAAAGGAGTAACTCCGGATAACTATCTTTTGATTACTTCACAGAATGCTTTGCAATATTCTAGTCCAGAAACTTCTCTTATAAAACATGATGGTACCGAGTTCGTAAAGCACAAGATCGTTGACGAGATAGGTACTCTTGCCCTAACAGGAAGGCATTTTGTAAATACTGAATTTCAATTTTATATGACTGGTCACAAAACTGATTTACATGTCCTTAAAGAATTATTTAAAGAAGGATATTTTAAAGATTCTCTTGCATAATCTAATAAAATTTATTTTTTAAATAAAGAATTACTTTGTAGCTTTAACTGAGAATTCAGTATAGTGGCATTTGCCACAATATACTCTGTTATCTGCTATCATTAAGAAAAATCCGGGACCGCATCTTGGGCAGTATTTTGCTCTAATTACTTTATCGCCTTGGATAGTGTACTTAGAACTCTTCTTAGAAGTTGGACTATTCTTATGTTTCTTCTTACCTTTTATTTTTGATTTTATTGCCATTATTATTTAGCTTCTCCAGCTGCTCTAGCATCTGCTGCTGCCTTTTTAGCTTCAGCAACTGCTTTCTTTCTAACTTTTCTTGGGATTGTTTCTACTTTTGTCTTATCTGCTGCAGTATTATAAACAACTGCATCAACTGAGAATGTATCTTTACCAAAACTTCCGTCAATCTTTCGTACAACAGTTAATTCAGCATCACTTTTTAACAATGCAATAACATCTGCCTTAGATGGGTTCTTTTCAGATTTAATTTCCAAAATATACTCAGTTCTATTTAAAGATAGATTCTTATTTTCTTTTATTATTTTTGATTCCATTTTATTTTGTTTTAACAGCGAATCTGCCATTTGATTTAATTCCTAAATTGTGTGCAATGATTGACTTGTCTGCATTAAAAACAACTGCTTCCCCTTTAAAGCTATCGATTCCAACATTTTCTCCGCAGTTTGTACATTTTTCACCCTCATATATTGTTTTACATTTAGCGCAAGCTTTTTCTTTTGCCATTATTTCTTTTTCTCCTTCTTAGGTTTAGCTTCTTTTGATTCTCCATCACTAGATTTCTTTGCAGCCTTTTTAGCTTTATCTTTATCTCCAGATATCCAGTCTAATTTTCCTAATCCTGGCTGTCTCATTGTTAATCCCACTTTAGGCTCTTCACCCTTATAAGAGATTGCAACAATTCTTGCCATACATTCATCGCCAACATTCAAAGACTTCTTTCCGTCTTTTCCTGTAAGATTTCCTGTTTTTGAGAATGAAACGAAGTCATCCATAGTTTGTGAAATGTGTATCATTCCTCTTAAAACGCCCATATCGATAAAAGCGCCAAAGTTTGTAATTTCTTCAATTTTTCCATAAACAATTTCTTGTAATTCTGGTTTAAATGTGATTATTTTGAATTTTGATTTGTAGTAAGCTGCTCCATCGCCAGGAATAATAATTCCATCATCGACGGATAAAACTTCTAAAACATCAACAACAGTTCCTAATTCTCTATCTTGGAAATTTGAATAACTTGCGTGCAATTGCTCTTTTACAGCATCTGCTGTTTTAAGGCCAAACAATTTTGGCTCTACTCTTACAAAGTCCTCAACTTCAACTAAATAGAACATGGTTTTAATAGAAAAAGTTCATTTTTAAAGCTTGCGCTTACAAAGATTTATCAGAAATTTAGTTTTACATCGCTGTTAATTAATAATCTGAACCTGTCTTTTATCTGAGATTGTAATAATAGTATTATCTACTCTTTTTTTCAAGCCTTTATCCAAGGTAGCTAGTGCAATTAACTTCCCCCTTATAAAATCTGCAATTCCCACATCAACATTTTTGTTATTTATTCTAACTAGTTCATAACCCATTTTATCTGCTAAAAGTAAAGCCATTTTAGCAGCATCTTTATCCGCTCCTTTCATTCCCTTCCTTTCTGAAAGTTCAGTGAGTTCAGCAATAACTTCTTCAGGTACGATCCACTCAATTTTTTCATCTACTTGTTCCCCAATTAACTCTGCAAAATCTACTTTCTGCTTTGCACACGTCAATAAAAAATTGGTATCAAGTAAAACTTTCATAAAAACTAATAGAAATAGAAGTTTATATTTCTGATGGTTATTCTCTTTTCCACAACACTTATATATCTCATAGTTCTTTAAAATATTGAGAGGTTAAAATGCTACAAGAGGCTGAAAATATTCTGAGAATTATGAAAGAGGCACGAACTGCTTTAGATCAAAAAGATTCTTATAAATTAAAAGTTCTATCTGACCAAACACTCCATACTGCTACAGTCTATCAAGATGCAGATAGTATTGTTGTTGCAGTCCTAACTTATTCAATCTCAAAGATTATAGAAAGAGAGAGCTACCGAAAAATGGAAGGTTGGGATATATTTTATAGTACTCTTATAAAAAATTTTGACGCAGCAATTCTCAGTTTAGAAACTGGCGACTATGACAAATTTATGGGCGATTTAGGGAAAGTAAGAAACTCAATAAACAAAATTGAGGGTGACCTATCGAATTATATCAGAGACATATTTTACCGAGCACAAGTTAACAAGGCTTTCAAGTTGTATGAACATGGATTATCTGCAGAGCAGACAGCTTCAGTTTTAGGAGTTTCACTATGGGACTTAGCAAGTTATATTGGTCAGACAACTGTTAGCGAATCACATTTAAACGAAGCAATCCCTGTCAAAGAAAGAATTAAATTGGCGGAGCAATTCTTCCAATGAAATTTGCAATTTTAGATGCAGGACCTATTATTTCTTTAACCCTTAATGGAATTTTGCACACTTTAGAATTGCTTAGGAAAAAATTTCCAGAAGTAGTTTTTGTTTTAACACCCCACGTTAAAAAAGAAACAATCGACAAACCTTTAACAATAAAAAAATATGAGCTGGAAGCTGTAAAAATACAGACGTTAATTGCCAACAAAGTTATTACTATGTCGACTGATTTTATTCCAAATAACTCACTGGAAAAAGAAACTCAAAGGATTATGACTCTTTCAAATTCTACAGTGAGAGCCAATGGAGAAAATATTCCTATTGTGCAAATTGGTGAGGCTTCTTGTATTGCGTTTGCAAATTTATGTAATTGTGAAAGTGTTATTGTTATAGACGAGCGAGTTACGAGATTATTGTCTGAATCTCCCCAAAATCTTAAGACAATTATGGAAAGAAAACTTCATATGGACATTAATCTAAACCAAAAAAATCTCAAAGAGTTTAAAGGACTAAAATATATTAGATCTGCAGAGCTTGTTTACATTGCCTATAAAAATGGACTATATGATTATAAAAAAGATAAAACACTTCTAGATGCATTGCTTTATTCTCTTAAATATTCTGGGACTTCAATATCTAGCAAAGAAATAACTGAAATGAAAAATTTAGGTTAAGTTATCTAAAGGACTTTTTATATTTAACATTTTTGGCGAAGCCAAATGGACATATATCATAGTTGTCTCTGGAGACTTGTGTCCTAATAATGATTGAACTTCATTAACCGAGTTTCCGTTTTGAATTAAATGCGTCGCAAAAGAATGTCGCATGGTGTGGGGATGAATTCGCCTCTTTATTCCTACGATATTGCAAGCTGATTTTATAATTTCTGCAATAGTTCTGGCAGAGTATTTCTCTCTTCTGTTAGTCAAAAATAAGAAATCTTTATTAGAAAGATTTTCAAAAGAAATTAATTCTTTTAGTGGAAGTAAAATACTTTCTGGAAAAATAAAAATTCTATCCTTATTCCCCTTTCCATGTCTAACAAAACCATATTTATTTTCAAAATTAATTTCTTTAACTTTCAAGTTCAATAATTCAGAAACTCTCAATCCCGCACCATATAAAAGAGAAATCATTAATTTATGTTTCTGATTTTTTATGGATTCAAGAACTTGTAAAACTTCTTCTTTTGTTAGAACTTCTGGAAGTTTCTTAGGTCTTTTTGAATATTTAATATTTAATCTAAAATTTCTGCCAAGACATTCTTCAAAATAGAATTTCAGAGCGTTTAAGTAAACATGAATGGTTCCTCCCGATTTACCATCGCTCATAAGTTTATCTAAAAATCCTCTAACGTCTTTTTTAGTAATCTCATTTGGTTTTTTAGCTATCTGTCTAAAAAACATTCCTAAGCATTCTTGATAAGTTTTAACAGTTCTTGGGGAAAACCCTCTTCTATCACATTCCTTTTTAATAGATTCTGATACATTCATTAAGAAGAAGAATAGTTTCTTCTTTAAATAAACTTATTATAATTTATGAATAGTAAAACTCCTCCTATAAACATTCTAAAAGTGCCAAATTCAGTTCTTATAAGCCCTATAATCTCCAACTACACATATGAACAATTAGGTTCAATTTTCTCTGCGGAGAAAACTCTTCAGAAAATTAATTTAATCTTATACCTCCCCCACCCGACGGAAAAAGCACGAAAGATAGCTGAAATTTCATTTCAGAATTTTAATAACTATGGGGCACTTTTCTAAACTACTTCTTCGCGACCTTCCATAAATTCTCAAAGAAAGACTTAAATGACTCTGCGATTTCAGGATTTTTAATAGACAAACAAGAAGGTTCTTCTCCATAAGTGAAGATTAAAACTCTGTCTTTCATTACATCAATTGCAGAAGGCGTAACTCCTTCTAAAATTCTAACTTCTACAAACTTCATTTTCTTAAAAGTTTTGTAATACTTTGTATTTTTGTCTGAAAAAATAGCTTTACAAACTATCTTTTTATTTACTCTTTCTATGTGCCATCTTTGCCAGAGAAGATTAAACCTTTCTTC
>CAYYKU010000032.1:0-8660 GCA_964440825.1 Candidatus Woesearchaeota archaeon | reverse complement strand
GATTGGAGTATCCGAAACAAAGAAATTATTTATGTTAGCTGAAATATTATTCAATCGTGGAGATTATGTTGCAGCTTATGCTAAAATGAAAGAAGCTAAGACAAGTTATTTATTAGAAACTAAAGGAGAATTTAAAATATTATATGCAATTAAGAATAATCCAATTGAGACGTTGGGGATTTTGGTTTCTTTAAGTGCAATAGGTTTGGGTTCTGGTTATTTCGTAAGATTAAGATTACTAAAGAGAAAGATAAAAATGTTAAAAGAAGAGGAAGCTCTTTTACTACAATTAATGAGAGTTATCCAAATAGATTGTTTCGAAAATAATAAGATGTCCATGAATGAGTATAATGAAGCAATGTATCAATATGAATCTCGGTTAAGCGAAGTCGTTAAAGACAGAGTAAAAACAGAAACAATTATCTTAAATTTCATGAAGCTTGGTGGAAAGGAAAGAGCACTCAATGAAGAAAAGAAGAGATTATATATCTTACTCAAACAGGCCCAAGAAGATTATTTGAATAGAGGTAAGTTAGATACAAGGGTTTATGAAAATATGCTTAGGACCTACTCATCTAGATTGAATAATATTGAGCAAGAACTAGTGTTTATTGAAGCACGGGATCAAATAAGAAAGGCCACTAGTTTATGGAGAAGGATATTCTTCAAAAAATAAGTTAAAGAATTTCGATTAGTTTATTTTTACTTGTTAATCCTGATTTTATTTTAATATTCTTCCAATGGACGCCAAAATGTTTAGATAACATAGAAATAACTTCTATATTTGCTTCATTATTCTCTGGTTCTGCTGAGACGTAAATTAAAAGATTCCCAGCACCAAAATCTTCAATTCTCGGATTTGGAGAACGAGGCTTTACCATTACTTTTACAAACATAAAAAATAATCGAATTTAGAGATTAAATAGCTTGCGAAAATTAGTCTGTTTCAACACGAGGTGCTAAGATAAAACCCATACCTAATTTTGAACCTGCAAAATCCATCCTTAAAGGATAGTCATCTGAAAATCTTAAGAGTACTTTATCGGAAATTGATTTTGCTTTTACAAATTTAGAAAGATATTCTAGGGAATACCTAGATTTTCCAGAACCCTTAATTTTCATATCTTCTGAAGAGAATTCTGCCTTAGAAGAATTTAGGCTACCTTTTCCTTCAACAATTAAAGTATTTGCATCTACACTAATTGAACAAGAATCTGCAACAACAAGCGAATCATCAATAGCTTGAGCAAGCTCTTGTGCGTTCATCTCAACTTCACATGAAAAGTTTAATTCTGGCTCTGTTTTATCTTCAGAGTCAATATCAATTAAAGAAAGAACAAAACTTCTTTTTACTTTGTCAAAAACAGAAATCTTTAACTGATTTTCTTCTTGTTCTAAAATCATACTAGATGAAGTTGCAGCCCTTTTCAAAACTCTTTTGAAATCCTCTAAATTAACACCCCAAACTTCTTTTCCAGCTTCATATTGAGAGAAACTCTCTTTAGGTATCTTGAAAAGAACCATAGCTATATTTGCAGGATCAACTGCTACAATTGAAAGACCCTCATCTAAGATTTTAATCCTTACTTCTGTAACTAGTTCTGAAATTATGGAAATTGCATCACTCAGTATTTTTGGACTATCTAATCGGACAATCATAATCTATCGAGATTTTGAACCTTTATAAGCATTTATCTTCTACATGAGATAAATTCCAAACCCATTAAACTCCCCAAAGGATTCCAGTATAAAAAACAAAGAAAATATGCTTTCTAGAATAATATAATTTATTAATGGGTAAAATGTTAGGTTAATATGGCTGGAAGTGAGGAAATTGGTGAAAAGAAAAAGGTACAGGTTGTTGCCCAGTCCTACTACGCAAGAAAAGAAGTCCAAGAGGCAATTTACAAGTTTTGCATAAATAGAGAAACAGTCCCCAGATATTTGGAAGGCTTTGGTAAAAGGCCGGATGTTTTAGATTATCCCTCGGATGTTATGACTTTAGTAAAGAAAGGGGCAACTAGTTTTCACTGTTCTGAAGAAATTTGGTCAGATCCCTTGAAGATTAGCACAGATATGACTCCGGACCAGTATAATACTATCAAAATAGGATGGGACTTTTTAATAGATATTGACTCAAAATTCTTTGATTATGCTAAAATTGCTGCAAAAGTTTTAATTCAAGCTTTAGAATCTCATGGAATTAAAAATGTGGGAATTAAATATAGTGTTACTGGAGAAACTCCTTTATTGATTGAAATGGATGGAGAAATGCGACTTTTAGAAATAAAAGAAGTTACTAAATATTTTAAAAATGGTAAAAAAATAAAAGTATTATCTCTTGATAAGAATAAAAAAATAATACTTTCTGATATTTATAATTATTTAGAGCATAAAGATAAAATATATAATATTTTTCACTCACAAAGCAAAATACCTGTAAAGGCGACAAAATATCATTCCGTTTTTATATGGGACGAAGGAAAAATAATAGAAAAAAAAGTAGAGGACCTAAAGAAAGGAAATTTCTTAATAACTTTTAATTCAAAAGAAAATCCTTTTTCTACTAAAAAACACGCTTTAGTAAATAATTTTTCTTTTGCGAAGAATCAATTTGTAAAAAAAGATATATCTAGAAAATTAAAAGTTGATGGCAATCTTATGCGATTAATAGGTTATTTTCTTGCAGAAGGCCACGTAACAGACACAATTCATCAAGTAGGGTTCTCATTTAATAGAAATGAAATAGAATACGTTAGAGACTGCACAAATCTATTGGAAAAAATTACAAAAAAGAAAACATCTACAAGACACCCTAATGTAAATTCTACACAAATTTTAATTCATTCAAAAGAATGGGCTCATTTCTTTAGTAATTTTTGTGGAACTAAAAAAGAAAAGCATATTCCTAATTTCGCATGGAAAGTTGAAAAAAAAGATTTTATAGAACTCCTTAGAGGATATATAAGAGGAGACGGACACAAACTTGGAGAATATACAATTACAATAAAATCTGTTTCAAAGAGATTAATAAGAGAACTTGTCTGGCTATGCAAACTAAATGGGATTTCTTGCTCATTATCCTCTGAGCAAAATAAACCCCATACATCACCACAAGGAAATTATTTCAAAGGCAGTTTTGTTTATATCTTAAAACTCCCTAAATCCGAATTATTTAAAGAGTTTTTTAGAGGAAGAAATAAATTTTCTCCATTTCCTAATGATCGGATCTTTCCAATTGACGGATTAAAGAAAGTTTATCGTTTAATAAAACCAAAAAAATTTAATCAGTATAGGGCAGAACAAATGACATTAAGTAAAAAATGTGCTAATTTGAACAGAATAAGGAAGGTCTTGGATTGGTTTTATAGTTGTGGTTCTGTGTCTCTCTCAATAGGATCAAGGGAAATATTAAAAAATTATGAGAGTTTGTTTGGTTCAGATTGTGCAGTTGTTGAAATAAAAAAAATAGAAGAGGGCAAAATAGAAGATGTTTATGATATATCAGTAGAAGAATCTGAGTCTTTTTTTGGAAACGAGTACCCTATTCTGCTTCACAATTCAGGATCCAAGGGATTCCATATTTTAATCCCTTCCAAATCTTTCCCAGAAAAGCTATATGGAGAAAAAACTAAAGATAAGTTTCCAGAATGGCCAAGAGCGATTGCCGGATATCTAAAAGAAATAACAAAAGAAAAGATAGATCAACAAATAGTAAATTTAACAAATAAAGAAGAATTAAAAAAGAAAGGAGAATTAATAGAAAAAGTATATTGCTTGGATTGTGAAAAAAACTTAAAATGTGAACAAGAGGTAATATTAAAAGAAGAAGACTTATTTGAATGCACAAATTCTAAATGTAAATATAAATTATACTTTAAAAAAGGTAAAAGAAAGGTACATAGATGCCCTAGTTGTAATTTTGATATGAACTTTACGGGAACAATAAATAGATATTTTTGTGATAAGTGTGGAAAATACAAATCCAAAGATCAATTAAAGAAAGAACAAACAATAAAGTCCCAGGCAGATTCAGTAGATATAGTACTTGTTTCACCAAGACACTTATTCAGATCGCCATATTCTCTTCATGAAAAAACTGCACTTGTTTCTATGGTTTTAACTAGGGAAGAGTTTGAAAATTTTGAAATAACAATGGCAGATCCATTAAAAATAAAAATTAGAGACTATAATCCTAACTGCGAAGCAGGAGAAGCTAGAGAACTACTAATAGAATCATTAGATTGGGCAAAGAAAAAAGAACCTGAAAGAAAAAAATACGACGGAAAAGCATTAGACTTGAAAGGTTTAGTAATAACTGAAGATATGTTCCCTCCCGTAATTAAAAAAATAATGAATGGAATGAAAGAAGATGGAAGGAAAAGGGCTTTGGGCGTCCTACTCTCTTTTTTCTCAAGCTTAGAATTCCCTAAAGAATATATGGAAGAAAAAGCGTATGAATGGAACAAAAAAAATTACAAGCCATTAAAAGAAGGATACATACAGAGCCAAATAGAATGGTCTGCAAAAAATAAAAGATTACCTCCAAATTATGATAAATCTACATATAAAGAATTAGGAGTTAATTCTGAAACTGAAGACTTGAAGAATCCAATTAATTATACAATAAGGGAAGCAATGCGTGCGAGTTTTAGAATGAAAGGAGATAAAGATAATTCTGAAAAAGAGACAAGTTCTTCGTCGGATAAGCAAAAGGCATCTAAGAAGTGATTAACGAAACATTAATAAATAGAAAAATCATAAAACTAACATGAATAAAAGTAGTGTGATGTTATTTTTAGTACTAGGATTACTAGTTTTTTCTGGATTTGTTTTAGCTGCAAATGAAACTAATACAACAAATGTTTCTGTTTCAACAACAACGATTAATGGAACTCAAATTGAGAATGCCTTTGCTTGTTTAGCTACTCAAGTTAAACCTGATTGTACCGGCACTAATAAAGTTCAAGATATTGCATTGACTATTTTAGCATCCCCCTCGGGAGTTACTCAAGCATGCTATGACCGATTAATTAGTTCTAGTTTTAAAAAAGGAGATTGTTTTGGAGAGACTACATGTAATATAAGAGACACAGCTTTAGCAATTTTAGCAATAAATCACGTCGGACAAGATACAAAGGCTTATCAAAATTGGTTAAAAAATAATACTCGAACCGCAGAAGACTTAATATGGTATTTACAAGAAGATTCAATTGGAAAAACAACTTGTAGGATTAGCTATGATTCCGTAAACTATGATTTTAATGTTTTAGAAAATAAAAAAATAGAAACTGCAGCAGGGAATTGCTTAAGTTTAGCTAATTCAAACTATTGGTTCCAAATTACACCCAACTGCTATAATAAAAAATTTACAATTTCTTGTGATGCTGCTAATGGATATATAGCAACATTATCATACAAACAACCAACATCTCCAATATTATACGTTTTGTCTGAAACAAAATCAGCGCAGATGAATAATCCTATCGAATTAACTGTTAAATCACTATGTTTCGGAGAGAATGTTTGTAATTATGAAGCAAGTGCTTGGGCAGCAATAGCATTAGATAAAACAGGCAATGATATTCAAGATTATCTCCCTTACTTAATATCTGGTGAAGATGCAAATAAACAATATTTACCTGCTGCATTCTTACAAATATTAAAAGACTTCAGTGAATACGGCACAAAACTTATACAACAACAAACCCTTGGTAGTTGGGAAGCAGAAAATACTGCTTATAATACGTATTATGATAGCGGTCTTGCACTTCTTGCACTAACAAGCAGTAATCAACAGAAGGTAGCTGATGCAAGAAGCTGGTTATTAAATAGAGCTCAAGATGCAACTGGATGTTGGAATAAAAATAATATACGGGACACTGCAATGATTTTATGGGGAATGGAAGGCAGAACAGCTACAGTAACTGGGCCAGCAATACAACTTCCAGAATGTGCAAATGCAGGGTTCTTCTGCATAGCTTCAGATAGGTGTCCCACAGAAGAATTATTACCTAACTATTATTGTGGTGGAGTAGGGAAGAAATGTTGTAAAACTGAAAACCTAGAAAGTTGTGAATCTCAATATGGACAAATCTGTGCTTCTGGCAAAGAATGCACCGGCTTGGAAGAAAGAGCTAGTGATACAGATACCTGCTGTCTTGCAGAATGTGAAACTCCAGAAGTTAAAAGTGACTGTGACATTGCAGGAGGAGTTTGTAGAAATAGTTGTTCCTCCACACAAACAGAAATAACTACAAGTTGTGGAGATACTTCCTTGTGTTGTAAGGCCATTTCCGCCCCTGCAAAAAAGAGCAGTTACGTATGGCTTTGGATAATCCTAATACTTCTCATTATTTTAGTTATCCTCGGAATTATATACAAGGACAAGGTAAAGGTTTGGATATATAAAATTAGATCCGGATTTAAAGAAGATAAAGGCAAGGGTAACGTAAGGCCAGGAGGGTTCCCTCCTTCAGCACCTTTCTCATCTGAAAGACCAACAATGCAGAGACCTCCAATGAGACCTATGCAACCAATGCCACCTCAACAAATGAGACCTACAGGTGTTCCAATGAATAGGCCTCCGATGAGAAGATAAAGTTTATTAACTAATTTTGCGAGTTTATTTTATGAAAAGAGTGCTATTATTTGTGTTGGCTTTATTCTTAGTGAGTAATTGTCTTGCACAGCAGATTATGTTTCAGCAAGAAAAATATGCGCCTTCTGAGACGATTATAGGTCAAATAGAAGGTATTGTAGGAGATATTAGTTCGTCAGATATTAAGATATATGAAGGTAGGCGGGAAGTCTTTTTTGAGAAAGGAGTACTGAAAGAAAAAGAAATATCTTATTTTTATGTAATTCCAACTAAGGAAGGTAATTTCAGTATGAAATTAAGCAATGTTCTATATAATAATTCAGGAGTTGTAAGTTCAATAAGTTTAGAAAAAAATTTCACCATTAGTAAATTTAATAATTCAATAGGGTTCGGAGTTCGTCCAGGAATATATGAAGGTCAAAACCCTGAAGTAGTAATTACTAATCTTCTTTCGGAGAAATTAAATATAAGTATAAATAAAACAATTATAACTCTAGAATCTTTTGAATCTAGAAAGGTACCTCTTGCTGTCTTAGGAGGATTTTCTCTGTTTAATATTAGCAATTACACACTCCCTATAAATAAATTAAGTTTTATTGAAGAACCATTTAATACAACTGAAGAAAATGTAACTGAACCTTCTCTTATAGATTGTATTTTCTTTAAAGTCGAACAACCAATAGGAGTAGAACTAAATAAATCTAAAAACTTATCTCTAGAAATTTTTAACAATTGTTCCAAAAAAATACAAAGTGCAAATCTCGTAAGTTCAGAAAAAGGAATAGTTTTCCAGAATAATAATATAACACTCTATAACTCCGAAAGTACTAAAATAAATTTTAGTATTTTATTAACTGAAATTGGAAAGATAACAAGCAATATAACTCTTTCACAAAATAATATTTCTCTCCATACTACTCAATTTAAAATTTATTCTTTTGAAAATAGTAGTGGATTAAAAATACTTGAAGTACAGAAAGAAAATCCAGCCACTAGAAACTGCACTACAGAAAATGGAAAATTCTGTAAAGAGGGAGAGTCTTGCAGTGCAGAAAATTTCTTTTATGATTTTAATGCTGGAGAAATTTGTTGTTTAGCAGAATGTATAAATCCTAATGAAAAACCTACAAACTGGGCAAATATTGTAATAGCCATACTAGGTCTAATTGTTATTGGAATTGTCGGATATATTTTACTGAAAAGATCTAAAAAACTTAAATCACCTCAAATAGAGGATAGTTTTAAAGAGACTGAAAAAAAGTACGAAAGAAAATTTTTGAACGTTGCTAAGAAATAATTACTTTTTCTTTTTATTTGGTTTTGACTTATTAAGCTTTTTTACTACTTTTTTTGGTTGTGATTGTTCTTCATTTGAAGAATTCATTGTTATTTGAACTGGTTGAATAGGATTCTGAGGGGTCTTTTGAACTGGCTGAGAAAGTTGCTGAAACCTTGCAGTTAATTGCTGTATTTGCATTCGAGCAATTTTTGCTATTTCATCATATTTATGTAATCTTCCAGCCATATCGTTTGCAAACATTGTTGCTTCCTGACAATTGAATTCTATTTCAGAAGGATTTATTATTTCTACGGAAGAAGGCATGAAATCGAAAATCAAATCCATTAATTTGGAGAAACCTAAAGTTTCTACTTCAACTTCACCGAAACAAGTATACAAATCCTTCTCTGCTTCAATTAATCTCGGTTCTGCTATCTTAGATGAAATTAATTTTACATCTTTAATATGGTTTAATTTGTCTAAATGTAATTTTAAAGAATTTTCCAAGTATTCGGGAGGTCTTCCTGCTACCTCAATAATCATCAAAGCTGTGATCTTTTGTTCTGCCATGTCTTTCAAAAAGCAAAAAAGCAATTATTACGAGAATAAATATTGCGAAAAAATAAATTGAATATTTTCTTATTTTTTCACTTCTGGACTCGTAAACTACTTTTTCCTTTACATTTGTTATGTCGGAATTTAAGTTTATAATGCTTTCTGTCTGCTCGGCTTTGCGTCTAAATTAATTTATTGAGAATTTTTCTTTAATTTGTTAAAAAC
>CAYYKU010000031.1:0-8895 GCA_964440825.1 Candidatus Woesearchaeota archaeon | reverse complement strand
TCATTTTTGGCATATTTCAATACAGCTTAAGCAAATCTTTTTCTAGCGATAATACGCAATCTAACGGGAATACTCAAAATAGTCAATCTGAAAATTCTGGTGCCCCAAAAATAGCTTGTCATGATGCGCAGGTGCCATACGACTATCAAGAATCTTATACAGAAACAGTGCCGTATACGGATACTGTTTGCGATACGAAGGTTTTAGTTTATAGTCGTGGCAATTTTAATTTAGTGTCCTCTGTTTGTAATCAAAAAGTAGAGGATTGTCAGAATTACATTTTAGGAATTTGCACTAGTAAAATCATTTATTGTGTTGATAGAACAGTGACTTGCTCATTGGGCTTAAATAATTTGGATAGCGAACGAGGGGTTTGGAAAGTGAATTTTAACTTTTTCAAATCTGGACAATCCAACAATATAGAAGCAACTTCTTCTCAGTCTAGATTAATTGACCCTCAATCATCAGGAGATGCCGTAGGGCAAGGCAGAATTACAACAAAAGAACTATATGATTCTTCTTACACTTGTAGTTATACAATTGGTAGTGAACCCACAAAACAAGTTTGTAGAGACGTTATAAAATATAAAGATTTAGTAAAATACAGAACTATAACAAAATACAAAACAGAAACACAGTGTAGTTAGTTATTTTCTTTAAATTTATCACGACATCAAGGAAGTTGCTGGTGACTTTGGCTCCTATTACGATTTCTCTAAATTTTTTAAAGTATTATTACCGCTATCTGCTTTTTGGCGGAGTTCTCGTTCTATTTCTTCATGTGAACTTTCCTTAAAATCATTATACATCTCCTTAAGAAACACCCTAAATTGACTAATGGTTTTTTCATCGGAAGTCCACCCATTTATAGCCCTTATTTCTTTGTTGTCTCTACATATCATAATGCCAAAAGTTAAAAAGACCTCATGAACTTCTTTAAAAATATCCAAAAGAGTTATTTGACTAAACAATTTAGGATTTTTTTCCGATAATCCTTTCTTCATGCGTATTATCTCAAAAAAAGTTCTTTGGATAAAGTTATTATTTTTAAACTTTATAAAAGATTTTTTAATAGGATATAAGGTAAAAAAGAGTTCTGCAACTCTTTCAATATTTACGCAGTATTCCTTTTCGCCACGAGCTTTTATATTTTTTACAGAAATTATTCCTTCTTTTAATATTGGGCTTAAGTGCTCGGATATTGTAGATTGCTTTTTTTTCAATTTTTCATTTAAATTATCATTGGTATTAAATCCTCCAAGTATTAATGCCAAAATATTTACAACATTCTTTTTAAGTATGAAATGCTTTTTTTTATTCATATTAGTTTTAGGAAAATAGAACTTATAAACCTAATTGCTTTTCAGTTATCGGTAATTAGGGGCTAATATCCGAAGCATTTAAAAAGGAATGTTTCGTAAATATATCGGGATATAACAATGAAAAACCTTAAACTAATTCAAATAAAAGTCACTCAAGAAGATTATGACAAATTTATTTTGCTAAGACAGAGATTCAAATATTCAACTCTTAGTGAGTTTATACGACGTGAAATTCTAAAAAAAGAGGAGTCGAATGGATACTGAAGAAACCGAAGTCCCATCACTGGCGGATTTAAAAGAGCGAGTGAGAATCTTCCTTGCTTTATGTAAAAGCAAACAAGAAAAACTGTTTTTATGCTCAGAGGGGAAGAACAATGGCTTCCTTGAAATTTCCAGTAGTTCTCTCCCTTCTGCTGAACTAAATACTCCTGTACAGGCGATTTAAGGGCATGGAAAATCAAACCCAACCAAATTTACAGGCTAATGAAATTAAAGGGAAACTCAATGTCGCAAAGGCGAATATAGGCACATACAATTCTACTCTGGGCTCTGGTAATGCTGTTGAAAGAATGAAAGTCATAAAGGAGATGGTTTTTATAAAATTTGGTTCTTTCAAAAAGTTTTCACAAGCATTGGGAGTTAGAGAGAGTATGGCATCACTATTACTCTCGGGTAAATACATTCCCCTTAAATCCTCAACGATAGAAAAGATTGCAGGAGTTATTGGAGTTAATGCTGTTTTACTATCACAAACTTATTCAGAGCTAAAATTAGGGGGAGAACAAAATGCAAAGCCAACAACTCAAAGCAATTGAAAAAGAATTTTGGAATAAAGTTTGTTTTGAAATGGGTATAGACTACTTTGAGGAGTGCAAAAAATTAAATTTAAAAAAACCACAAAAGGGAGCGGGCTCAAATGGTTAAAAACTCCCCAGAGGAAGCGAGATATTATGCATTAAAAGATACTTGGGATAGTCAGGTAGTTGGCATAGAAGAAGATGGCTCGATTCAAACTAGAGAGATTGTTCAACTTGGCTTTGGAAAATATAATATTACAAATGATTCGCCAGAATGGAAAAGATATGTTAAGGAAAGAGAGGCAAATGGAAATCCAGTTCCTATAATAGAGAAACTAAAAGAAAAACCCTTCATAGAAGAGCTGCTAAACTTTAAAACAAATAAAAGAAATGGAGAAAGTGAATTTGTTTCTGTAAATATTGATAAGGTCGCAGAGTATATAGAAAATAAATTTGATGTTAGAACTATTTTCGGAATAAAAGAAGAAACGATAGAGGTTTACAATGAGGGAGTATGGACTATAAAAGGCAGAGGAATAATAAAAGCAGAAGTAGAAAGATTGCTTGGAAGCTGGGCTAAAAATAATATTGTTAATGAAATTTTAGAAAAAATTAAGAGAAGGTCTGTAAAAGAAAGAGAAGAGGCTGATATTATTCCAGACTATAAGAGATGCGTGGAGAATGGAGTTTTAGATTTAGAAGATGCCGAGGCTATCCATTTTTTGCCCCACTCAAAAGAATATAATTTTAGAAATAAGTTTCCTATAAAATATAATCCTGAAGCAACTTGTCCAAAGATTATGGAATTTATTAAACAAACTTTCTATGAGGAAGATATTCCTATGATTCAAGAATGGTTGGGTTTCTTGTTAGTTAGAAGATACTCGTTTAAGAAAGCAATAATATTTCATGGTGCAAAAAATACTGGCAAAACAGTATTCTTAAATTTGATAACTGTTTTTGTTGGAGGTAATGTTTCGGGATTGTCTTTACAAGATATCAGTAGAGGAAAGCCATTCGACTTATTAGCTTTGAAAGATAAGGATGCTAATATCTGTGATGACCTGAGTTCTGCGGATATGAAAGCGGTTGGTGGTTTTAAAATGGCGGTGGGTGATGGTTGGATTTCTGGAGAAATGAAGTTCGGTGATAAGTGTAGATTTAGAAATACTGCAAAAGATATAAACGCTTGTAATAAAATTCCTTCTTCTGGTGATGATATTGATGATGATGCTTACTATGACCGAATTTTATTAATCCCAGTTGATAATGTTGTACCCGTAGAAAATAGAAGAAAGGAATTAATAAATGAACTAACAACATCCGAAGAACTTTCAGGATTATTAAATTGGGCGATTGAAGGATATAAAAGACTTGTAAAACAAAACCGCTTTACAGGTGAGAAGTCTCCAGAAGAAACTAAATTCTTAATGCTTCAAAATGGGAAATCTTTAGCAAAGTTCGCAGTAGAAGTATTAGTTCAAGCGGATGGTAAGAAGATAGACAAAGAAACTATGTATCAAATTTATTGTAAATGGTGTATGAATCATAAACCTCAGCTTTCACCAGACTCAAAAGACAAGATAGGTAAAAATCTTATTCCAGTTGCCCCTTATATTCAGTCATCTAGTAATGGAAAGGTAAGATACTGGCTAAACACTAAAATAAATGACAACTATTACACCTTTCAAAATAATATGAGTAATAATTTAGAAGGTATAAAAGAGAGTAATAATGATGTTACAATAGATACATATGTTATTTCTGAACCTGTAATACCTGTAAGTAAAAAACCAGAAGTTAAACTAATGGATGCAATCAAATGAGCCAATCCAAATTAGAAAAGAAAATGAAAGAGAAATATGCACAACAAGAAGAAGAAATTGAGATAGAATCTCAAATTGCTTTCAATAATATAGTCATGGAAATAGAGGAGAGGGAAAACAAAAAATGAACATCGTAAACTTATCAAGAAACGGATGGATTGAATTTGATGACCATACAACCAGGAAACTAGAGAATACGGATTTTCTTATCACAAAAGAAGTTTACGAAAAATTGGGCATTGATTTTAAAGATAGGTTGCTTTTTAGAGAAGTTTCTAACTCAATAAAAGAAATTCGAGAATTAAAAGAACTTAATAAAAGGCAAGAAGTGGAGATGTTGAACCTTAAAAGTTCTAAAACGATAAATCCTGAAGATTTTGAATAATCTTTAAAAAATTATGAGAAAAGCAAAGTAGAAATTAATGATTTGAAAATTAGATTACAGAATCAGGCAGAAGAATTTCAGAAACAAAAAGTAGAGCTTGGGAATGAGAAGATAAATGGTCAAATGACTTTATCTAAAGCAGAGAGCAAATTTCTTGAGATTGAAAAAGAATTTAAGGTTTTTATCTGCAATGAGTTTCTATCTGGCGAATGTCTAGACGAACCTTTAGATTTTGTTAAAAAAGTTTACAACATTGAAAAGAAAAGAAGCAATATAGTGCCAAAAACTAGAACTAAGGTAGGTTTTAAGCCAGAAGAAGAAGCAAGCGCAGATTCAGAAGAAGAGGGACAGCAATCTATTGAATCCATAGTTAATCCTCAGGAAAATCCAGAGCAGTATATTGCTTCGTCTTTATGTGTATGTGGAAGTTCTAAGATGCCATCCAGTAAGGGATGTGATAAGTGCCGTGCAAGGACTAAGTCAAAAAGTGTTAATCAAAAAATAGGAATGCCGGAGGCATGGTCGCAAATATTTGAAGAAAATGGATTCAGGGCTTGAAATTTCAGGGCAGAAATATCGTCGAAATCCAGCTAGTCGCGTTTGGTGTGAAACTTAATCCCCTCAACTTACGCCCCCCATCTAAATAAAAAACAAACATGGAAACAACAATAAGAAACAAAAAAGGAAATCCGGAGAAAGTAAGGTTAAACATAAAACCTTATGTCTTAGAATTTATCACATCATATTTTGGAAGTAAGAATTTTAGCAAATCTGAGTTTTTAACTAGAAGGAGTAACCTTTCTGGTTTTTCGAGACCCGCAGAGGTATCTGTGTTATGCAATTTGGCGAGAACAGGCTGGATTAAAACAACACGGAAAAGCTCTCAAAAAATAAAAGATTCCATAGGCTACTCCCTATCTCAGAAAGCAAAAAGTTATCTAGATAAATTTAATTCATTCCTTAACGAAAACGCCCCTTTAATGAACAGCAAGACTCCCCAAATTAAAATAGTTGAGAGGCGAGTCCCAATTAAATTTTCAAAAGAAGAGTCTTTTATCGGAGAAGTATGAGCCCAGAGTATATTTTCTTATTAGTCTTTGGAATTTTAGCCCTAATTGTTATTTTTTATCTTTTTAGGAAACATCAAATAGCTGTAAAAGAAAGAAAAAACTTCAATATCCTTCAAATAGTTTCAAGTGAACAAAGAGGAGAAGAAGCCCAGAAAAATAACTTATGCTATTTGGCTGAAAATAAAGTTACTAGAAAACGAACAAATTGTCACCAGAATATCCAATCTTTATTAAAAGAAATCGGAGAAAAAAGGCAATGAATAAGTACCATAAAGAAGCCGTAGAGAATTGTAAAAATAAGTTAAATTTAACTCACGTTTGCGAAATGGAGTCAAAGATATTTAGAAATGGCGAAATTCACTTTTTAGGCTTAGAATGTCACCCAAATAAAAATAATTTAACCTTGTTCAAACCTACAGCCATTGAAGTAGAAGATGGTTCGTCCAAACTTCAACGAGAATCTAATCTTGCCGACTTACAAGAGTGGAAAAGAAAAAATACAGATGGAGAAATATTCCAAATAGAAGACTCAGACCAGCTAGACATTTCTAAACTCAAAAAAGGAGGTCTCAATGGAAGAAAAAACATGTTCAAGAGAAGTTTTCAAACCCGCTTCAAACGGACTTTTTAAAAAAGAAAAGATAGAAGTGCCTTGTTCTGAGAAAGTCAGATGTAAAAATGGACAGTTATCTAGACCAGACAGAGAAGGACGAACTGTTTGCAAAGATGATGCGAGGCAAGGATGACAAAAGCACTGCTACTTTGCCGATGTTCGACGGATGAAACCAAACAGGATGTGGAGCTACAAATAAAACCCTGCATAGATTATGCACAAAAGCAAGGTTGGGATTATGAGGTTGTGGATTATTATGGTTCTGCAAGTAAGAAGATACCAGACAGACTACAGCAAGTCCTAGATATGATTGCGCAAAGAAGGTATGATGTGCTTATTGTTTATTCAATGGATAGGTTCAGCAGATTGCACCCAAGAATAACTGAGAAGATGCTAAACCATATTACAGATTGTAAATGCAGATTTATTTCTATTCTGGAAAGTTTGGATAGTGATAATGCTATGATGTGGTATGCTATGAAAGGACTATGGATTTATTTTGCTAACCTATACTCTGTTAATCTTTCTATTAAGGTCAAAGAGGGAATGGCTAAAGCAAAGCTAGAAGGTAAGCCGATAGGCAGACCAATAGGAAGCAAGGATAGAAAGCAAAGAGCAAATAAGGGTTATATAAATCGCAAGTATAAATTTAAGCTAAATGAGGGAGCAAACTAAGACCTCTTTATTTAAACCATGGCAGTTAAAAATCACCTAATAAAAGCCTTTAAAGTTTCGGAAGAGACTGCGAAATTGTTCTTCGAAGTTGCAGAAAAGGTTAACTTAAGGAATACAGACCTATCTAGATTGTTGTTTAACAAAGCTCTGCATGAGCTAAAAGCTATAGCCCAGAAAGAAGGATGGGAGAACATTAAATTCTCTGTGAAAGAATTAAATTAAGTTTCAGTTTAGTAACTTTCTGGCAATTCTTCTTATAAACAAACTTCAATTTTAGTTTCCATGAGGGATTATTATTTAGACTGGAAAGTTAAAAAAGATAGCACAAGGGAGGTTCACATGAAAGACCAAAAACTGAAGAGTTGTGTTGAAAAGAAAATGAAAAACCATGTTTCTTTAGAAAAAGCAACAAATCAATGTAAGTTAGAAAAAACAGAAAAACGAAATTAAAACTAAGTTTGTTACAAATAATTTTCTAATTGGTTTGTGTTTATTTTTTTTCATGGCAACTCCTCGACTTTTATTTTTCCTTCAACAACTGCACCACTATATGGTGAAATCCAATGAAATGCTGTATGAATATTATTTGTTCCTGGAGTAAGAGTTTGAGTAAATGGTAAATTATTTGTATAATCAAATCTATAAACATTTACAGTTTCTTCCCATGAGATATTAGCATTTATGTTTTGGTTATCTGAATTAACTACTTGAAAATCATAAGAGATAAATCTTTCTCGATGTCCATCTCCGCTAGTGTAATAAACATCACGTTCGGTAGGAGATAAAACTTCAGTTGAAACAGTCTTAAAGAACTTAGTTGGTGCATCTCTATTAATATTAAAAACCAAATTACTTTCTGTTCCTCTAACTTTTTGAGTTTCTGACCAGTCGACTAAGTTTGAACTTTCTAATAAAGAATATTGATGAGTTCTTTGGGTTGGTTCGGCTTTTACTGAATTAGAATCTGGAGAAAATGATAAAGATTGACTTAAACCTATTAATGGAATTAATATTGATGTTAAAATATGTTTATTTCTCATTTTTTGTCTCCTTTATGGCGAATTTAGCATTTTTATATGTTACGAATTCTGATTCTGTTAAGTTAAAAAGTGATATTTTGCCTTAGCAAAATACTCTCCTTCCCTGAAGAATTTTAGGCACCCGCTCCCATCTTCTTTTTATTTTTCAATCACTCCAATCATCTCTAACCCCATTAATTCCTTTTTCGTCAAATTCTTAGGAATTTCCCCATCAACCAGACTCTTGAAAATCTTTTCTTGACGTTTAGTTAAATTATCCCAACCAAAATGAAATTCTACAAGTTCTCTTAGCTTTCTCTTTTCGATACTTTTATTCTTAATTGGTCTTATATCTTCTGAATAGATTTTTAGACCTATCAAAAGGCAATTTGCAAGAATCAATGAATTTATCCCAAATTTTATTTCATATAAGTTATTTTGGACGATAACAAAATTAAGAAAAAAATACCCAACCAAGACTACTAAGGCTGAAAAGTTTATTTTTAATGCTATTTTTAGTGCTTTGAACTTAATTTTCAAATTAGATTTTAGCATTTTAGAGGTTTTCATGTTGACTCAAGTTTATGCGGGAAGACTCTCTTGTTAAATTCTTTATTATTAAGAATACTATATTGCCCATATTCTCCTTTTGATATATTTAGTTCTACGTTATTGTAATACTTACCGTCTATTAGTGCCGTTGCCAAGTAAAGATACGTCTTTCCGCCTCTTCTTTTCTTTACGTTATATAGTATTTTCATTTTGAAAGAGCCAAAAGAATGTCATAAAAATCTTTTAGGATTTCTTCATAATATTTATTTGTAGTAAGAATCATATAAACCACGAATGAAGTTCTTTTGTTGCCATCTATAAAAGGATGACCTCGCAATATCTCTCTAGATATATCGTATGGATTCTCCAAGGACAAAGCATAATCTAAATTAGATTTATTCCCGCCCAAGCCACACTCTGTCTTGAACTCCTTGCCTAATTTTTTGTTTATTTCAATTATTGTTTCCTTTTTCATTTTTTGCTCTCCAGTGATTTTACTTTATTGACCAGCGTTTCTATTCTTCCTTCGCATTTTATTTGTTCGTCCTGAAGGCTATTTCTACTAGTGAATTTCTTTTGGAACTCTCTATATAATAATTCTTCATCTTGCTCTTTTACCTCTAGTTTTGCCACTAA
>CAYYKU010000030.1:0-9193 GCA_964440825.1 Candidatus Woesearchaeota archaeon | reverse complement strand
ATCTAAAATTCTTTTTTTACTTGCCGCAATTTTAGTTTTATCTTCTGAATTAAGATTAACATAATATGGTGCATGAATACTCAAATAAATATCTAGTTCCTTTGCTCTCTTATCTATTTCCTCAGCACTTTTTTTATCAAGATAAACTCCATACGTAAATGCAACCTCACATGACTTCAAACCCAATTCTGAATATTTTTCCAATACAGCAATTGCTTCATTTTTTCCGCCCAAACCAGAAGGCCCAAACCTAATTACCATCATTCATTAAAGCAAAATAAATAATAGCTAATACCTCCAAACCTATACCTAAATGATAATAATCTATTCTATTAACCATAATACTAAAAAAAGGAATTACGAAGTTATCTCCTCCAAAAAAAATTAAAAGCCCACCAGATAAGATTATTCCCCAACCAACAATCCCCATTAAAGAAAATAAAGTATCAAAACCTAAGAATCTTCTTCTCCTATGGAAAGATCGTACACAAATAATAAAAAAACACACACTCATGGAAATAAATCCTAACCAAAACATAGACGTTGCAGGAACAAGAATCCCATTAATAACGGGGACACGCACATTCATTTCATACGAAGCAATTAAATTTAAATTAACATCCAATAAAAAAAGAGCAAAAATAAAAAGCAAAACACAAAATAATTCAAACTTTCGTAATAAAATTTTAGCAAAATTTTTTCTTACAACTTCTTTTCTAACCATATAAAAGAAACATTTCATAAGTATATAAAAGTTATTAATAAGGAAAAGATTACCAGACTTTTATTGTAAAATCATGATTAATTATTGAACCATTTGCATAAAGAACTTTCTTTCTGTATGTACCCGCAATAACTGCTGCCTCATCTGGAACAGCTTTATCCATGGTAAAATTACTATCTGAAGAAATAATTGCAAAATCAACAACTTCTGGAACTTTAAGATCAACATTTTTCAAATTTGCATAATCAGAATAATACTTCTTCCTCATAGTAATAAGACTATTATTTGACAAAACATCCTCTCGATAAATATAACCAATAAGGTATTTTTCTTTTTTGTCCTCATCTACAGTACATTGCTTACCTACAGTATTAATGAACTCGATAGAGGCATAAATAGTATTAATACACTCATTTTCTGCACCGGGAACAGGAACATAAATTTTATACCCGTCATTTTCTATTTCAGGAGGATAACAAATCTTATTCTCATTATAATTACAAGTATCTTTATCTTTATCTTCATCTTTGACATCTTTATTAGAATCAACTAAAACATAACTTACATTAGTAGTGGTTTGTTCAAAAAATACACTCTGAACATTAAATAAAATAGACCCCTCAAGTAAATCTTGTTTTGTAGGTTCTAAAGTAAAAATCAAAAATAAAGTAAAACCTACAAAAAGAACAAATGAAATCAAAATTTCAAAGTGGGAAGAACCTTTCTTGTTATGCGAAGCATAAAACTGACTAGCTCCTCTTTTCTTTATCACCATCTCAATAGAATTAAACAACGAAGTTATATAAATTTAATGAAAATTAATCTTCCTCAATCTCATCAAAGTCGTCTTCTCCAAGCTCTTCTTTATCATCAAAATCTTCTTCCTCATCTACAACTGAAACATCCTTCTGAGCAGGCTTTTCAGCTACATCCTTCTCATTAATTTCAATCTTTTTCTCTACCATAGTACATTATCCCCAAATTTACTCTAATTCAAGATCATCATCTAGATCTGCTTCACTGAACTCGTCCTCATCAGGGTTTCTGCCTCTTTCTTCTAATTCCATGAATCACCTTTGATGCTTTTGTATTTTTCCCAGCCTTTATAAATTTTTTTATAGCGCTTTTTAAAAACCAATATTTAAAAACCCTCTTTTGCTCCAATTTAGATTAGACAAGTGTCAGTTGAGGATTATTAAAAACTCACAATCAATATCACGTTTTGGCGACGCCAAACATCATATTCATTCACTGCTATTTGCAGAAGCACTTTTCTAATATAACTAAATACACGGAGGAAAAAAATGGCAAAAGTAAGTCCAGCATCAATAAAGTACAATATTTCGGCACTATTTGAGTCCGAAGGTTTACTTGAAAAGCCAGATGTAATTGGAGCTTTATTCGGTCAAACTGAGGGTTTACTCGGTAGCGACTTAGAATTAAGAGAATTACAGAAAGAAGGCAAGATTGGTAGAATTGACGTTGAATTATCTGCAGAAGGCGGAAAAACTAAAGGTGAAATAACTATCCCTTCAGCTCTCGACAAAGCAGAAACAACTATCATAGCAGCTGCTCTTGAAACAATTGAAAAAATTGGTCCAACAAACGCAAAGATTACTATTTTAGAAATCGATGACGTCAGAGGAAGCAAGAGAGATTATATCATGGAAAGAGCTAAACAGCTTCTTGCAGGTATAAAAGGCGGCGAACTAGAATCTCAAGAAATCGGACAGGAATTACGAGAATCTTCCAGAACTATGAAAATAATATCCTATGGTGATAGCAAATTACCGGCAGGAGATTTATCCGGAAACGAGATAACCGTAGTAGAAGGAAGAGCAGATGTAATGAATATGCTAAAACATAATCTTACAAATGTTATCGGAATGGATGGTACGAAATTCCCAGCTGAAATAACAACACTAGGACAGGAAAAAGAACTTACTCTATTTGTTGATGGCGACAGAGGCGGAAAGTTAATTGCAACAAACGTTTGCAACAACGCTAAAATCGCATATATCGCACAGGCTCCAGACGGAAAAGAAGTTGAAGAATTAGCAGGTAAAGAACTACACTTAGCAATAAGAAAGAGAGTCACACCTGAAGAATTTTTCAAAAAATTTGACAGAAACGAGAGAAGCGAAAGAACAGACACTAGAGAAAGAAATTATTCTGGTTTTAGAAGAGAAGATAGATACAGCCAACCTAGATCTTACAGAAATGACAGAGAAGAATCTGCTCCAAAAGCTAAAAGTGAAAAAACTTTAAGCTCTGGTGAAAAGAAGAAACTACAAGACATTGCTTCTGAAATAAGAGGAAAGAATGTTTTAGTTTTAAATGAATCTCTAGACATTGTAAGAAATGTTCCAGTATCAAAACTTGACTTCTTAAGATTAGAAGAACCTATTTGGGTTTTACTAACTAGTTTAGCTACAGGTGCAGTCATTGAAGGCGCTCAGAAATTAGGCGCAAAATATGTTGCAGCTCAAAGCTTTGGAAAAATTGATAATAACGACGGCGTAGAATTAATTTCTATTTAAGTCATCAAAATTTTGCCGAGGAAACTCGGCATTTTTCTTTTTTTTATTTTAACAAATTTTATATACTCCCAAACACAAGAATTCTGCATGGTTAAAATGCAAAGATGCTCAAACTGTGGCCAAATGGTCGAATGTTTATGTGCTAATTGTTGGAGATGCAAAGAATGCAATCTCTCCTGTGGAGAGCACATGTGTAAAATCCTAAAAGCATCAGAAATAGGTATATAAACACTCAACAAATTTAAATATTGCATTTACCAACAAATAAGATGGAAAAAAAGAAGATTTGCCCACATTGTGGAAAACAAGTGGATTTATTATGTGCAGAATGTTGGAGATGCAAAGATTGTCCAGTAGATTGCAAAAACCATATGAAAAGAGTAATCGATGGAATTATAGGAAAACCAAAAAAATAAACCTTAAATACTCTTCCGCGATAGATTATTTATGAAAAGTAAACACATCTGTGCTCATTGCGGAAAACAAGTCTCAGAAATTTGTCTTGCCTGTTGGAGATGCAAAGGCTGCAAATTAGATTGTAAAATACATATGAAAAAAAGATTAAAAGAAATCATATAATTACTCTCTCAACTCTTTCTTCATCTCTTCTAAATTACTTACTTTTTTCTCTGCTGGCCTCCTAGGCTTTTCAACTGGTTGAAGTGAATCAGGTAAAAAATGTTTTGCAAAAGTTTGAATCATAAAACCTATAGCTTGGTTTTTATTTTTCATCCCATACTTTGCTTTAACCATATTTACAATTCTATTTTCCTTCTCGCTGATAGTTATTATATTTTGTACCATTTTACAATTTAGACTCCTCAAAGTTTATTAAATTAATTATTAAAGATTTCCAAGATAAATATAACAGTCCCATTTCTTTTTTTATCTCAGGAAATATAGATAAATCTCGATAGTCTCTTTCTAACTTTTCAAGAGCATTTTTCCCCTTTCCTTGCTTTACCATTTCTAAATACATCTTATCAGTAAGATGACTCGCCGAATCCATAAATGCAAAAGCTTTTGCTTCAGGCACTTCAGGTAAAATATCTTTGCACCTATGAGATCTAATAGCTTGAAGAGCCTTCTCTGATTTTTCTTTAGAATATTTTTTATTTTCTAAAAATTTTCTTGCAATTCTCTCGCTAGTAACTGCATGATCTTCATTAGGATTCAAAGGATAATATCCAATATCATGCAAATAGACTGCAATCAATAAAATTTCCTTATCTAAATCTGGAAATTTTTGCGTGAGTTTTACAGCTAATTTTTCAAGTTCAATAACATGATCTTTTAAATTATAAATATCTTCATTTTTTTCTATATACTTATCAAAAATTTCTTTCGCTTTTAAGGATATTTCAGATTTCATTTTCAAAATCCTTGTCTCTCATCGTATTTTAACCCTTCGCTCGCTAAATAACCTAGATATAATTTATGTGCTTCATCCATTAAAGCTATTGGACTAAACGGAGAATGGCCCCTCAAGCTTTTTCTTGCTTCTGCTTCTGCTTTGCTCAACAAAATGCCTTTTCTTTCTTCAACTTTTTGCTCTTCGGAAGTTAATTCTTTTCGAGGAAAAATTAAATCGGTGATATCTACAATCTTTACCATGATTTTTATAACAATTCATTATAAATCGTTATATAAAAACCTTCCTATAGATAAGTTTTTAAACGGAAATTAGCTTTCAAATCCGTGCCAAAAGCATAACAATTAACTAAACTTTTAAAAATAAAAAATGGCTAAACAAAAACCAATAATGAATGTCGTTTTCGTCGGACACGTAGACGCAGGTAAATCCACAACAATCGGAAGATTATTCTGGGAAACAGGCGGAGTTTCCGAACAGGAAATGGCAAAGTTAAAGGAAGAAGCAGCTAAACACGGAAAAGCTGGTTTTGAATTTGCTTACGTCATGGACAACATTAAGGAAGAAAGAGAAAGAGGAGTAACTATCGACTTGTCTTACAAGAAGATTTTGACTCAAAACTATGAAATCACTGTTATTGACGCTCCAGGTCACAAAGACTTCGTTAAAAACATGATTACTGGTGCTTCTCAGGCTGACGCAGCTTTCCTAGTTGTCGATGCTGTAAATGGTGTACAACCTCAAACAAAAGAACACTTATGGTTATTAAGAACTATGGGCGTTAAGAACGTAGCTATCTGGATAAACAAGATGGATATGGTCAAATATGAAGAGGCTGCATACAACAAAGCAAAAGCTGATGTAGAAGGATTATTGAAACAAGTAGGCTATAAGGATGTTCCATTCTTAGCAGGCGCAGGATTCTTAGGCGAAAATGTAGCAAAGAAATCTGATAAAATGGCTTGGTATAAAGGAAACACCGTATTAGAACAACTTGATAAATTCCCTGCTCCAGAAAAACCAACAACATTACCATTAAGAATGCCAATCCAGGATGTATACGAAATCACTGGTATTGGTGTTGTTCCTGTAGGTAAGATCGAAACTGGTACAATGAAACCAGGTCAAAAGATCCTTATCGTTCCAGGAAGAAGTGGTGCTGGTGTTCCAGGTGAAATCAAGACAATTGAAGCTCACCACGAACAATTACCGTTGGGCGAAGCTGGCGATAATGTTGGTGTTAACATTAGAGGCATTGGTAAGAAAGACGTAGCTAGAGGCGACGTTATCTGCGATGCTGCATCACCAATAAAGATAGTTGAAGAATTCACTGCTCAAATTGCAGTTATCAACCATCCGACAGTTATTGCTAAAGGATATACTCCAGTATTCCATGTACACACTGCTCAAGTTCCATGTCAATTTATAGAATTGTTGCATACAATTGACCCTAAAACAGGTCAACCTGCACAAACAAACCCAGACTTCTTGAAGAATGGAGATGTAGCTATGGTAAGAATCAAACCGATCGGCAATCTAGTATTAGAAACTGCTGAACAGAATCCTTACATGGCTAGATTCGCAATTAGAGACGCAGGCGTCACTGTTGCTGCTGGTATCTGTAAATCGCTAGTGGAAAAAAAGAAGTAAAATTCTTTCCTTGAACACAAATTTAATGCCGACTTTTGTCGGCCCTTTTATTTTTTCCTTTTTGGATTATTTTTTAAGTATTTATTTTAGTATTCTCTCAAATCACAACAATAATATTTAAAAAGAGATTAAATCTCCAGTCATTATAAAAAAGATGGTACAGGTAAAAGAGCATTTATTTCAAGATGTTAAATCTAAGTATGAAACTTTGAATACAGACTTGACTAAAATGGAATATTTAGAATCTGTTTTAAAAATGTCCGACGTAAATATGGATGTTAAAAAATTTTCCTTGGGAATGCTTGCAGAATTATATGGAAAAAGAATGATGTATGACAAAGCAGCAAAAGCAATGTTCGGAAAAGCAGGATATGAAATCACATTCAAAGACAAAGTTGAAACTTATCTTAAAGCTGCAGAATATTATGCAAAAGCTTCAAATGTTCTCGGAGCAGAAGACATGTTTTCAAGAGCATCTAGAGAAGCAAACTCAGAACAACAATCTAAAATACAACTTGCAAGAAAAAATATTTATTTAGCAATTACAAATGACTTAGAAAAAAGAGGGAGAATGTCAAATGCAACAAAATTCTATGAACATCTTTTAACATTAAAAATAGATGATTTAGAAAAAAGTTTAATTAAGAAAAAACTAGTAGACTATTATAAAAGAATGGGAAAATTCAACGAAGCAAGAGTAGTTGAAACAAGATAATTCTAAAATTCAATTTTATCCCAAATTCCAGAAGCATATTTTGTAATATCTACCTCTGAAGGCAAACCATTTCCAGCGCAAGCAGATTCAGCAATTAAAGGAATAGCTAAAAACTGCCTAACTGGAGAAAACATTTTCTCAATAGGAACCTTTCTTACTGGTTTTTTACCCTCAGAAAAATAATTTAAATCCCTTAACGCCCCATGTAATTTTCTATCAAATTTACAAATATTACGCAACATATCGCCCTCGTCTACTGCATTTTGAACAATCGCGTAATCTCTTCTAAAATCTTTTGTTTCATTCATTTCTGCATCAAACTGTGATTGATTAAATTCTAACTCATCTTGATCAAGATACATCGAACTCAAATCAGAAATTCTTTCATTGGCATGCCCTAAACTAAAACTTGCCTGAATAGTCGTATAGCTATAATTTTCACGATATAAGAAAAAAGGTAATTTTTTAGAGTTGGACCTATATTCCCAATCAATAGTCTCTTTAGGTTTATGCCCCAAATAAGTCCAATTTAACGGCCAACAAAAAGAACTAACATCAAACGGTCGAACATAACTGCCTGAAGCAATAATTGGAAAAACACCCTCTAATTGTTTTTGAATCTCTAAATTTTTATCTTTTTCCATCCTAAATTTTATCAGAACTCTTTCTTCTTATTGATTCTCAGCTAAACCTTTTCTTTCCCTAGTTTGCTTAATTACCTTTTGTTGTAATTCGTTAGGCATCTTTTCAAAAGTCTGATCTAGCAAGCTAGAAATGCCCCTACCGCCAGTACAGGATCTCAAGTCAGAACTCCAACCAATCATCTCAGCTACAGGCATCTTTGCTTTAATAAAAGAAACAATACCTTCTTGTTTAGCATCAATCATCTGGCCTCTCTTTTGTGTAATTAATTTTGAAACCTCTCCCATAAATTCTGTGGGGATTTCAATAACATGAACTTGAACTGGTTCAAATAAAACGGGAGAAGCGCCTCTAAAAGCAGCTTGTAATCCTTCTCTAATTGCAGGATAAACTTGAGCTGGACCTCTATGAATTGCATCTTCATGTAATTTCATATCAACTAAAGAAACTTTCAATTTCTGACAAGGTTCTCTAGCTAAAGGACCTGCCTTCATAACCATTTCAAATGAATCCAAGATTAATTCAATAACTTCACCAATATGAACTTCACCCTTAGTCTTATCTAAGAAAACACTACCCATAAAGATATCTCTGTACTGCCTTGTTTCATCATGGGAAACACCTAAAGACAACAAAGCTTTAGTTAAATTATCATCTTTCTTATCTTTCTTAATTCTGCCTTCGGAAAGTTCTCCTCTTTCAATAGCATTAGCAATATTCTCGTCCAATGGTTCAACAGTCATATAAAATGCATTATGTCTATTTGGAGATTTTCCTTCAGTTGGACCAGAATTTTTCATAACAGATTCTCGGTAAACTACAATAGGATTAGACGTCTTAATTTCAACACCCTTTTCTGTTTTAATTCTATTTTCAACAATTTCTAAATGTAATTCCCCCATACCAGACATAAGATTTTCTCCAGTCTCTTCATTAATTTCAATCTTAATAGATGGATCTTCTTTAGCTACTTTTCTTAAAACTTCAACTAACTTTGGTAAATCAATTGCTTTTTCTACACTAATGGATTTTGTAATAACTGGTTGAAAAATATGCTTAATTTCTTCAAATGGTGTTTGAGGTTCTTTTGTTAATGTCTCTCCAACTTCAGAAACAATACCTGCAACAGCAAAAACATTTCCAGCACCAGCTTCTTCTACCTGCTCCGGCCTAATACCATCATAAACTAAAACTTGCTGAACTCTCTGTTTTTTCTTTGCTAAATTTAACCACATTTCGTCCCCAACTTTAATTGTTCCTGAAAAACATCTTCCTGCTGAAATTTCTTTACCAGATCTAGGTTCAATAACAATTCTAGTAATAACAAAAGAAGGCTCTCCTTTATCATCACAAGCTAATAATTGTTTACCAAATTCAGTTTCTTGATCTCCCTTCCAAATTCTTCCAATTCTGTATTTCTGAGCATCTAATGGAGAAGGTAAATGAGTAACAGCTACATCCATCATTACTTCAAACAAAGATGCATTTTTTAAAGCCCAATCTTTTCTTGCTTCTTCGGTTAAAGATTCATCATAAATTTTATAGATATC